>NZ_LNGA01000009.1:0-50675 GCF_018588215.1 Thermosipho sp. 1244 | reverse complement strand
AAACACATGATTAACTATAGAAAATTAAAATTAATATAATTAAAAATAATGAAAAAAATATTTTTAAAAAACAAAAATGAAAGGTAAGAAATTTATAACATACAAAAACGATATTATATGGTTAGATAAATACACATGATCAAAGTGAAGGAAGTGATAAAGAGGAAGAAATGATAAAAATGGACTTACTCTGGAAAATAGAATAAATAAAAGAACAATTTATTAATTTTTCAGACGACATAACTTTGGTATTCCATTGAAGTCATATGTTTAGTCTTTTTTTGTATTCCTCTTGTATTCTTCTTTAATCGGACAATTTGAATAGTTATGTAAGTTATATACTGGAAACATCCTACATTCATGAAACGTTTACTCAAGCAAAAAGAAAAATATTTGGCCTTTTTAACATATCCTAGAGATGTAAGAAAATACAACTATACAGCAAATACCGTGGAAATATTTAATAGCGTGTTTGAGAATGGAATATCCCTTTAATTGGAGATTACTCAAATTTTTAACATCAAATATTTCAACTCAGACACATAATTATTGATTAGTCTTCTTTACTTAGTCGATTTATTACTTCAATGGCTTACAAAAAAACCCCCTAAGTGATAAAACCACTAAGGGGGTGTTTTTTGTTCAGTGTAAATTTGTAAGTTATTTTTACCTCTTCATATTACTTGCGGTTCTTAACATTTCATCTGCAGTTTGAACGGTTCTTGAATTTAATTCGTATGCCCTCATTGCACTTATCATATCTACCATTTCTTTTACTATATCAACATTTGATTTTTCCACATATCCTTGGAGAATCGTTCCAAATCCATCTTGTCCTGCTGTACCCTCTACAGGTGCGCCACTTGCAGGAGTTTCAAGGTATAAATTATCACCTATAGCTTTTAGACCTGAAGGATTTATAAACCTTACTAATGTAATTGTTCCCAAATTTTGTAGAGTTCCATCCTGAAGTTCAGCAGTAACAATACCATCTGGTGATATGCTTAGTGCTACTGCATTTTGTGGGACAACAATATTAGGCGAGAGTAGATTACCATTGCTTGTAATTATTCTTCCATTACCATCTACTTTGAATTGTCCATCTCTTGTGTATGCTATTCTACCATCTTGGAGTTGTACTTGGAAAAAACCATCACCAGAAACTGCCAAGTCTAATGAATTTCCTGTTCTCTCAAGATTTCCTTGTGTAAAGATTCGTGTTGTTGCGGATAATTTTGTTCCATGTCCTACATATATGCCGGTAGGATGTAACGAATTTTGAGCAGTTGCAGCGCCGGCGTTTTTAGAGTAATCATACAAGAGGTCTTGAAATTCTGTCTTTACCTTTTTGTAACCCGCAGTATCCACATTGGCGATATTATTTGAAAGAGTATCCAATTTAAATTGTTGAGCCCACATTCCCGTTGCTGCTGTGTAAAGACCATTAATCATTTCTTAAACACCTCCTATTTTAAATTTCCTGCAGAGTTAATAGATTTATTAAGCAGTTCATCGTGAACTGTAACGGCCTTTGATAGAGTTTCATAATGTCTTGTTGCTTCGATCATCTTAACCATTTCACGTACTATGTTTACATTTGATTTTTCTATATAACCTTGTAAAATCCTAAAATTTTTCTTTGCTTTTTCTTGTCCTTCGAAGAACGTATAACCTATCTTTTTGGGATTTTCCAAATCAACCACCAATATTTTTTCAATTAAATTATCATCTGTCTTAAGTTTTTGCCCATCTTTTCCTAAAACATAGGCTCCATCATAGTTTACTAAAAAGCCTTCATCATTTACTTTAAAGTTTCCAGCACGCGTGTATAACCTTTTTCCATTATTTTCCAATACGAAGAAACCTTCGCCATCAATTGCAAAATCTAATGCATTTCCCGTATGCTCTATTACGCCTTGTGAAAGATTGGTTTTCACCTGATCCAGAATGAGTGCTTGTTCAAAATTACCTATTTTTTTTATTTCCACTTTTTTTTCTTGTGGCATAGGATTGAAAGAGTACAAATTTTTATCAAAATATGCTTTAAATGCCAAAGAATCAGACTTATACCCAGCTGTTTCGGCGTTTGATATGTTGTTTGAAAGGGTATCAAGTTTTGTAATATCTGCTAGCATTCCCATGGATGCAAGATAAATTCCTTTGTACATATTTTCACCTCATTCGTATGTTACTGCCACCTCATTTAATAATTCTTCATCCTCTAGTAAAATTCCTGTACCTCTTGCAACACATGTTAATGGATCTTCTGCGATTTTACATGGTACACCTATTTCATCGTAAATGGCCTTATCAATACCCCTTAACAATGCCCCACCGCCTGTTATAACAATACCTTTTTCCATTATATCTGCGGAAAGTTCTGGAGGTGTTTTTTCAAGTACCACTTTTATTCTAGATATTAAATTTTCGATTATTGGTTTCAAAATTTTATAAACATCGTTGGAGTTGAGTTTATCTGTTCTAGGAAGTCCTGTTACTGCATCTCTTCCCTTTACGTCCATTTCAAAATCTTCCACTTCTGGATGTGCTTTTCCTATTCTTTTTTTGATTTCTTCAGCTGTTGATTCACCGATTATTAGGCCAAGGATTTTTCTTACACTTTTTACAATTGTGTCATCCATAGAATCTCCTGCGAGTTTTACCGAATCACCTACAACGACTCCACCCAAGCTTATCACCGCAATATCCGTTGTTCCACCACCTATATCGACGATGATATTTCCTTCTGGTTTTGTAACGTCAATTCCAGCCCCAATTGCAGCTGCAAGTGGTTCAGATACAACATATACTTTTTTAGCACCAGCACTCATAGCTGCATCAAATACCGCTCTTTTTTCCACTGTTGTAGTTTTTGCTGGGATTCCAATAACCATATTTGGTTTTAGGAAGAATCCCTTTGTTACTTTCTTCATAAACATCTTAAGTACTTCCGAAATAATAGTATAGTCGGCTATAACCCCGTCTTTCATTGGTCTAATGGCAACGATACTTTCTTCAGGGGTTTTACCTATCATTTCTTTTGCCTCATCACCTATTGCAATGATTTTACCCGTTTTTTTGGAAATTGCCACTACAGAGGGTTGGTAAAGTACAATTCCCTTTCCTTTTTGATACACCAAAAAGTTTGCAGTTCCAAGGTCTATTCCTAAATCATTCTTTCCCATATTTTTCTCTCCTTTCTTCGAACTTTTCAAAAATATATAATCCTGTAACAACTAATATTATACCTGAAACTAGCAAAAATGTTGGCCATCTTTTAAAAAGAATATTTTCAAATATGGCAGTTACAATCGGGATGATATACACAGCATTTGTTGTTGTTCTATCTCCTAGTATTTCAATTGATTTGTTCCACAGAATGTATCCCACAGCAGAGCAAAGTATGCCAAGGTAAAGTAATCCAAAAACAACATTAATTGAAAAAATAAGCTTTGGAGTAAAATATGCATATTCAACAAAGGCAAATGGTATTAAAGTAACTACACCCCAAAAAGTAATTTCAAAGACGGCAGTTATCGATGAATGATCGGAAAGTTTTACAATGTGGTGTGTATAAAATACCCAAGAAAGTGCTGCTCCAAATGCAAGCAAATCACCTATAGGGTTAACGTTAAGGTACAATCTACCGTTTAAAATAACAAGTCCTACTCCAACGATTGCAATGGTGGAGCCAATATATTGAAATATATGTGTTTTTTTCTTGTGTACAATTTGGGTAAAAAGTATATACCAAATCGGTGCTGTAGAAACTATCATTGCGGCATTTGTGGGGGTGGTAAATTTTAGGGAAAAATTTTCTGCGACAAAATACATTGTAATTCCCCAAAATCCCGCAAGTATTTTATGAATGTTGAATAAATCTATTTTTCTCTTTTTAGGTACTATAAATAAAACCAGCAATGCTATTAAAAACCTCATAAATGCAGCAAAAAGTGGACTTATTTCCTTTACCACCACACTTGTTGAAATAAAGGAAAGTCCCCAAAAGAGAACTACTAAGATTAAGGGAAGATATCTCACATTAAATCCTCCAATATTTTTAGTATTTCTTCTATACTACTTGCGATTTTGATTTCAACAATCTTTCTGTTATCTAAATATTTACCTTCTATTAGTACTTTTTGGATTGTATCAGTCCATCCTCCAGTTTTGTTAAACAAAATTAGTGGTTTTCCATATGCATATGCCCCTAGTATTTCTATTGCTGTACCTATTTCACCGCCAATGGAAATTACCGCGTCTGCATTTTTTAATAGTATGAAAGATCTCATTTGAAAATCAAGACCTGTTGTAATATCCAAAAAGTTATAGGCATTGCCCTTTTCTTCAAACGGTAAAATGCCTATACATGTTCCATTTTCACTTTTTACTCCCTTTGAGATTGCTTCCATTACTCCACCTCTTCCACCAGTTAGGACGATGTATTTTTTTGAAAGGGCTTTTCCGAGCAAAAAACATATTTTTTCAAGTTTTTTGTCTATTTCTCCAGAGTAACCTATTACAGCGACTTTTTTCATATGCTCCTCCTTTCGAAAAAAGCGGGGAATTCCCCGCTTATTTTCTTTCACCTTTTAAAACAGCTGCACACCTTGGACAGACATCTTTGTAGATTTCATCTTTTCCTACATCTTTGCTATATTTCCAACATCTTTGACATTTTTCACCTTGTGCCTTTTCAACTTTAACACTTGAAAATTCACCTTTGATATCTCCGTTTCCCACTTTTACATCTGAAACGATAAAGAATTCTGCTAGATATTCTTTGTACTTTTCTATTATATTTTGTACATGTTCGTTTACTCCTTCAAGTGTTACATTTGCATCCAATGAGTGACCGATTACATTATTTTTTCTTGCTTCTTCTAACGCTTTTAAAACATCATCACGTACGAGTAATAACATTTTAAAGTCTTCCATAATTTCTTTGTTGATGAATTCCTCTTTTACTTCTGGCCAATGTTCCAAGTGTACTGTTTCGTATTTTTTGAATGGACTTAATTGATACGCTTCTTCTGCGGTGAATACCAAAATAGGTGCAAGCATTTTAACCAATGCCTGTAGTATATAATACATTACAGTTTGTGCTGAGCGTCTGTATATAGAATCTTTTGCTTCAACGTATATCCTATCTTTTATAATATCAAGATAAGTTGCACTAAGTTCTACTGTACAATATTTATTTAACAGGCTATATACTTTTGAATATTCGAACTTTTCAAAGTGATCTGTTACTTGTGAAATTACTTCTTGTAATCTGCCCAGTGCCCATTTATCAAGTGGTAATAGTTTTTCAAATGGGAGTATGTGTTTTTCTTCAAAATCACTGAGATTACCAAGTAAGTATCTTATTGTGTTTCTTATTTTTTTGTACACTTCAACTTGTTGTTGAATGATATTTTTTCCAACTCTGATATTGTCAAAGAAGTCAATGCTTGATACCCATAATCTTAGGATATCGGCACCATATTTGTCTACAATTTCTTTTGGATCTATAACGTTTCCCAGAGATTTACTCATTTTTCTTCCGTGTTCGTCTTTAATAAATCCATGGGTGACGACGGTCTTGTATGGAGCCATGTTTGTATGGGCTACAGACATGAAGATAGAGCTTTGGAACCATCCTCTGTGTTGATCGTCCCCCTCAAGGTATAAGTCCACTGGGAATTTTTCACCCTTTGACCGTATAACCGCTTCAAAAGAACAACCAGAATCTATCCATACATCTAATGTGTCGTAGGTCTTTTCAAAAGAAGTACTATTACATTTTGGGCATTTTACATCTTTGGGTATTAATTCTTCTTCTGAAAGTTCAAACCAAGCATCTGTACCTTTTTCTTGTACTATTTTTATGAAGTTATCTATAACTTTTTCGTCTAAAAATACCTCTCCACAGTTTTTACACTTTATTGCGGGTATTGGAGTTCCCCAGACCCTTTGTCTTGAGATGGTCCAATCTGGTCTTTCTTTTACCATTGACGTTATTCTATTTTCACCCCATTTTGGATGCCACTCTACTTTTTTTATTTCATCCAAGACCTTTTCCCTTAATCCGTTTTTATCAACTGAGATAAACCATTGTGGAGTTGCCCTGAAAATAACAGGATTTTTACATCTCCAACAATGTGGATAACTGTGTTCTATTTTATGTGTTTTTATTAAAGCACCGCTTTTTTCAAGGTCTTCAATTATTACTTTGTTAGCATCCCATATTTTTAAACCAGCGTATTTTCCCGCTTCTTTTGTAAATACACCTTCTTCATTTACTGGTGAAAGTACGGGTAAGTTATATTTTAAGCCTGTTAAATAGTCTTCTGCACCGTGCCCTGGTGCCGTGTGTACACATCCCGTTCCATCTTCCAGTGTAACGTAATCCGCAAGCACTACAAGAGATTTTCTGTCAATAAAGGGATGTTTTGCAGTTTTGTATTCCAAATCTTTTCCTTTGAATTTTTCTACAATTGTGTATTCTATTTCCGTTTCAGCGGCAAATTTGTTCAATAAACCTTCGGCAACTATCCAGTATTCGTTGTTTACTTTTATTTTTACATAATCATAATCTGGGTGTACTGCAATTGCAACATTTGCTGGAAGAGTCCAGGGAGTTGTTGTCCATATGACTATATATGTGTCTTTTTCAAGTTCAAATTTTACGTATATAGATGGTGATGAATGATCATGGTATTCAACTTCTGCTTCTGCAAGTGCGGTTTTACAAGTTGGACACCAGTATACGGGTTTGTTTCCCCTATAAACATTTCCATTTTTTACAAGTGTTTTGAAAATGTTTAAAATGTGTATTTCGTATTTGGGATCAAGCGTAAGGTATGGATTATCCCAATCACCACGTACTCCCAACCTTTTAAATTGTTCCCTTTGAATATCTACAAAGTTTAGGGCAAATTCTTTACATTTTTTTCTGATTTCAACTGGTGACATTTCCTTTATCTTTTCACCCATTTCCACTGACACCCTATGTTCAATGGGAAGACCATGGGTATCCCAACCGGGCACATATGGTGCATAGTACCCCCTCATGGTCTTGTATCTAATAACTATATCTTTTAGGATTTTATTTGTAGCTGTTCCAATGTGTATATTTCCATTTGCATATGGAGGGCCATCATGTAGTACAAATTTTGGTTTACCCTCTCTTGATTTCAATACCAATTTGTATTCATCCATTTCTTGCCATTTTTTCAACATTTCAGGTTCTTTTTTCACAAGGTTAGCCCTCATAGAAAACTGAGTTGAAGGCAAGTTCAACGTTTCTTTGTAATCCATCTTCTACACCTCCATATATTTTAACTTGTATTATTAACAAAAAAGGTGGCCCTCCCGCCACCTTTTATTGGGGGAGGGCTTATCTTACATATTAATTATTTTTGCAATAGTATCTTTTAATTCCGTTAAATCGGAAGATTTAACTACGTATGCATCTGCTGCCCATGAAGCAAGATCGCTTTTATAATGGGAATAGGCGGTCAAAATAATGATTTTTGCGTCCTTTTTCATCTCACGAATTTTCCCAGCAACTTCAAGCCCATTCATGCCGGGCATTTCAATATCCACTGTTACAAGGTCGTACTCTTTTGATCTAAATTTTTCCAATGCTTCTTGTCCATTTCTTGCTTCATCTACTTCGTATCCACTTTCTTCGAGCTCTTCTGTTATTAAAAGTCTCATATTATCTTCGTCTTCTACAACTAATATTCTTTTTTTAGACATGCTATCACCCCTCAGAGAAATACTACATTAAATTATATCACAATTATTCATTCTTGTACAAAACATAGGCGGAAATTCCTTCTAATACTAGTTTACCAGAAACTGTTTTTATTACTTTAGTGCCTGCTGTTTCTCCATTTACAACTAAATTCCAATTACCTTCTGGTAAATCATATTCTATAGAATTTACATTACCGTTGTATATAACCAAAATGTCTTTCCATGTGTCGTTTCTTGCGTTGTCGTGGATTATAAAGGAAACAACCCTTCTTTTTCTACTGGATAGAATTTTTAGATGTTTTTTAATTTCTTCTGCTGTTGTCATTCTAAACGCAGGGTGTTGTTTTCTAAGGTTAATAAGTCCCTTGTAATATTCAAAGACATCCAAATATTCATATTTTCTTTGGTAGTCAAGGCCATTTATAGAAATAGGTGCATTATATGAATTTTCGTTGAATTTCTTTGTTCTAGCAAAATCTTGACCTGCGTGTATGAATGGTATTCCTTGAGATGTTAGGAGTATAGCACCTGCAAGTTTTTGAGAATTTTTGAGCATTTCATCTGTCCATTTGTATTTTTTGTCGTATTTTGCGGCAAGTGCATTTTTATCCCAAAGTGTATGGTTATCGTGACATGCAACATAATTAATAGTTTCTTCTGGATCACTTGCGAAGCTTTTGATTCTTGAGTCATAATGTATACTACCCACAACACCTCTTTTTACGCGTGTTTCTTTTCCTATTGCTCCCATTAAAAATCCTTTAACCTTTTCGTTGAAAACAGAACCTCTTAAAGCATCTCTAAACTCGTCGTTGAATGCCGCAATATGTGTGTTTGCTACATCTGATTTACCAAACCTTATTGGTGCACCCCAGCCACCCCAAGGTTCACCGTACAGTATAATTGTTGGATCAATTGCATGGATTTTTTTCTCAAGTGACAACATTGTTTTTTTATCCATTAGTCCCATTTGATCAAATCTAAATCCATCAACGTGGTATTCGTTTATCCAATAAAGTAGTGTATCAATAACGTATTTTCTCATCATAGGTCTTTCAGTTGCAATAACATTTCCACAACCGCTTTCGTTTAGGTAGGCTCCGGTTTTATCTAATCTGTAGAAGTAATAAGGAACAGTTTGATCAAATGCGGAAAGTTTGCCAATTCCAAATGTATGTGGAAAGACCATATCAAGTATTACCCTTATACCTTTTTCGTGTAATTTTTGAACCATCTTTTTAACCTCAAAGATTCGTGTGTATGGATTTTTTGGATCTGTTGAATATCTTCCTTCTGGAACTGTAAAAAGGTAAGGATCATATCCCCAATTGTAACTTTTTTCGAAATCCTTGTTTTCTTCATCTCCTGTGTAAAAATCAAACATTGGAAGAATGTGAACGTGTGTAACTCCAAGTTCTACAAGGTGTGATAATCCCGTTGTAACTCCACCAGGACCTGTTGTGTTTTCCTCAACCAATCCCAAGTAAGTAGCTTTATTTTTTACACCTGAATTATCAAGTCCTGTCATATCTGCAATATGTATTTCATAAATTATGGCATCTTCGAGTGCTTCCATGTAAGGTCTTGTATCATTTTTCCAGTCTTTTGGATTTGTTTTAGAAAGGTCTACCACGGCGCTTTTTAAGCTATTTTTGTAAACGGCCTTGGAGTAGTAGTCTACGGTTTCTCTAACTTTACCGTAACTTTCAAATCTGTATTTGTAAAAGATACCATCTAAGTCACCGTCAACTTTTGCTTCCCAAACACCATTTCCAACGTATGTCATATCAACAACTTTGTATGGCTTTTTGTCTTCTCCGTTTTTGTATAGTAAAACTTGTGCCGTTTTTGAAACGGGGGACCATGTTCTAAAGATTGTACTGTCTTTTGAGTAGATATAACCTAGTTTTCCATCGAAGTATAAATTATCTAAGACATCTAACATGTAAACAGTAGACGGTGAGAAGCCCTCTATTAACAATTTAACATCTTTTCTAAAATCATCTTCTGTAAGTGGTGTTTCTAAAACTATTTTTA
This sequence comes from Thermosipho sp. 1244, assembly GCF_018588215.1. NCBI lineage: Bacteria > Thermotogati > Thermotogota > Thermotogae > Thermotogales > Fervidobacteriaceae > Thermosipho > Thermosipho sp. 1244. The sequence continues at coordinate 40,892 of NZ_LNGA01000009.1, read as the reverse complement.
TATAGTTTGTCTTAGAGAGGTCCGTTGGATCTGCTTTTTCAATTTTAGATACCTTTTTTTCCTTGCCGTCGACCGTTACCTTAACTCCTTTGAATGTTTTTGTGTCAATCGCATTTGTCAAATATGCTTCTATGATGTTTGAAGCTTTTGCAGCTGCAAAAAATACTCTTGGTTTTGTATCTGGCTTTTTTGTGTATATTTCTTCAACTCCTTGCAAAATCCACACCTCCGCTTTTCCATCTTTAATGTCTATAAATCTATCTTTGGCTACATCTTTTGCTTGCCATTCGTTAAGTCGTACGATAATTCCAACTTGTTCAAGGTCCATATCAAGCACTATCTTGGCAACCACACCAAAGTCATCTTTTTCCGTGAATGCGTATGATTTTCCGTCCATGGCAACGGGTTTCATAGGCCATATCCATAAATTCCATCCGTTGTAGTTACCATCAAAGCGGTGATAATGGACAACAATGGTTGTTGAGGAAATAGCAATCAATGAAAGTAAAACAAACAGAAAGACAAATACTTTTTTCATAGAAAACTCCCTCCTTTATTCGTTGACTATTATAAGTGCAAAACCACCAGGTTCTAGGTTTAATTTAACAACTTTTTCCGGTGGATAAAAGCTTTCATCTCTATTCCAAATTTTTATGTTTTTAACATTTAAATTTTTCCCGATGGTGTTTTCTAGATAGATTTCAACATTTCTTTCCCAGGAAAGATCTAAATTTCCAACTATGATTATTCCTTTGTCACCTATCCAATAGGAGTAATTTGCCAAAAATCCATCTTGATAGTTAAAGTACACGTATTTGAATTCTCCGTTTAAGACGAAATTATCGTATTTTTTTCTAATGAAAAGTAATTTTCTTAAAAAGTCAAATGTTTCTTTATCGTATTTACTCCAATGTAATGCATAGTGATCAAAAAACGCAAGTTTTGAGTAAAATTCATCATCTGGTGGTAACAAAGTTTTACCCCAGATGGTGTTATCAAGCCCAAGGTTCATCGGTTGTATTTCACCAATTTCTTGGCCTGAATTAATATACGGGATACCATTTGGCGAAAAATAAAGTAAAAACGGAGATAAATATTTTAATTTGTTGCCAAATTCCCTTGCCATTATTCTCGGGGTATCAGGCGTTTCAACGGAAGCTATAAATGGTATAACAAGTTTTTTTGCCTTTTCTTCTATAAATTTGTACATTTCATCTTTTCTTGGAGCAACATACCAAGAATTTCCTAAAATTACATCATATCCATCTGCCTTTGATTTTTTGTCGTTTTCTATTTCAAGTTCTTCTGCGATAAATACAAAATATGGATCTATTTCCCTTGCTTTGGAAATTATCATCTCTTGCAATTTTGCAGGAAGAGCGTGTCCCATATCTATCCTTGCACCGTCTATTCCAAATTTTTGTTGGTAGGTGGGAATTATATTTGAAATGTATTCCCAAAGCTCTTTGTTTGGTACATTTCCTGGAAATTTACTAGATTTTATAACATCGAATAAAATGTATGGTTTTTGATCTTTTGAGATGTAATCTTTTGCATCCGCTGGATTGTCAAGATAAAGTCTTAAAAATGTAACGTCATCCCAAGTGGGCTGTGGGTCGTTAATCCAATCTGAAAAACCAGGAGGAGTTACAACTCCAAATTCTTTGATTACATTCACAAGGATATTGCCATCCATGTCTTTTACTTTTTCCCATTTTTTTGGATCAAGTTTATCCGGTGAATCTACAAATTTTTTTAAGTGTTTTCTCACTTCTTTGTTTCTGTACAACAATTGTATATCTTCTTTATCTGGTATTTTAAAGGGAAGTTCTTCAACTTTTGGTGGTTTGTATTCGGATAAGTCATCTATTTTAATCCAATAAAACCAATCTGGATGCTCTTTTATTAAGTCGGAATCCCTTGAAGCTGTTCTTGGAATAAAATCCAGTACTACCCTTATACCCAAAATATGTGCAGCCTCTACTAAAGCTTTAAATTCATCTTCTACTGTGAAATCTTCAAGCAGAGGATCATGGTAACCTTCATCAAGTTTTAATGGGTTTTTTACAGCATATGGAGAACCAATACTTCCTTTTTTGAATAAATTACTGTTTTTACTAATTGGAAGCATGTATAGTGTATTAACATTAAAGTTTTTCAAGTACATAAGAAAAGCGATCATTTTTAAAAATGTTCCCGTTTCTTTATACCCAAGAATGTCTACTTCTTCAAAATTCCCGAAACCTTTGTGATTAAAGGCAGTTGTCATTCTTGGAAGTGTTCCGTACATTATTGCCTTTTTTTCCCAGTTTTTTTCTTTTGTGTGGAAAGATATGGGTTTTGCATAATCTAAATTTTCCCTTTGTTGATTGATATATGAAACCACTTTGTAGAAAAATTCGAATGGATCAACAAAAATATTTTCCCCTTTTTCTTCAAAAATGTTACCATATAAGTATTCATATCCTTTAATCCAAAGCTTGGGAATGGCATAATTTTTGTGACCTGTTATCTTTGATTTTAAATATTTTTCAAGATTTTTTAGCATATATACACCTCCATAGAAACGGTTCCAATGTTAACAAAAAAATTATACCATAAATCCTTAATATTTTGATATTCCGTATTTTATAATTTTTATGACATTTTCAAATTCTGATAACATTTTATCAGGTATATAGCTTGTATTGTTGTACCTTCTTGAAAATGTGTCAAAAAAATCTAAAACTATTGAAAATGTAAAATCTCTATCAAGTCCCTCTTTTAATTCTACTTTTTCGAATTTTTCTCTTAAAACAGGCATGTATTTTGTATAATTTTCTCTTAGAATAGTTTGAATTTTCTCTTCCAAGCTTTTTGGAAGATTTTTTGTGGTTTCAAGAAAATCAAGTATATATTTTCGTTTGTTTATAATTTCTATCTTCTTCTTACTCCATTTTAATATAAGGTTAAAAAAATCTAGATTTGGATTTGTTTTAAGGAAAAGATCTAATTCTTTCTCAAAAAGACTAATAATACTTTTAAAACAAATCAAGTATAAATTTTCTTTACTTTTGAAATGATAAAAAATTGCTCCTTTTGAAACATGGGCGTTTGTAGAAATGGTATTAGTAGAAGCTGCAAAAAATCCCTTTTTTGCGAATTCTTTTATTGCAACATCTATGATTTTGTTTTTCATAAATCACCACCTTATATCTTTATATCTTCTTTTCTGAATATAACTTCTCCAATTATCAACATTACAAAACTTATGAGTATTAAACAAATAGAATTTTTGACGAAAACAGTATTTGTCTTTAAAGTATCGCCAATAGAAATATATTTAAATATACTAAAATATCTTATGTTTTCCATTTTTTCCATGGCAGTCCCCACAAGATCAATTATATACATTATAACAAATAATCCAATTGAAAGGGAAATTGAAAACGTGGATTTTTGAAATAAGACAGAAAAAAGTAGTGTTAAAAATCCAAAAAATGTTTCCACAACGTATAGGTACAGTGCAAATCCCAACAATATACGTGCGTTATACTCGAAGCTTACGTAAATGTTGAATAAATATAAAACGCTTAACCCAAATGCAAGCGCAAAGGTGCTGTAGAATAAAAAAAGCACGAATGTTTTATACCAATAGACTTTTTTTCTGCTTATAGGTTTGATGAGTAAATATTCGATAGTCTTGTACTCAAATTCTTGTGAAAAGATACTTGATGCTAGTAATACAGAAAATATTGCGGCGAATATCTGAGCCATCATCATAACTTTTGCACCAAAAAAACCTTCTGGAGTTATAAAGCTTTCCGAAATGTTAAATGCTTTTAACATAAATTTTGGAAGTGAATTTACAAATTTTAATATTTCTTCAGAATCGTTCATTACAGTATCTATAAATGGTGCAACCATATATGAAAACATAAACAAAATGGCAAACCAAATAAAAAAGACCTTTAAGTTATGTTTTAAATCTTTTAAAAAAAGCATTTTTTCACCCCTTATATCAAAATATCTTGTGTTTCAAAAGATTTCTTTGATACTAATATCAAAGCAAAAGATATTAAAATTATAAAAAATACAGCAATATAGTTTATTGTATGTTGATTTACTAACTGTATTGTGGATAGGTGATAAAACATACTAATTTTTCTCAAAGATGCAAAAATTTTTACACCTTTGGTTACTGTATCCAAAAAATAAAACAAAAACAAAATGGCTATCGAAAGGGAATTTACGACCTTTCTTTTTTTTATGAAAATAGAAAGAAGAATTGCAATTGAAGAAAAGAAAATTGCAATTGATAAAAGGTATAGAGCAAACCCAAACATAACTTTTACACTGAATTTTTCAACAAAGGTTTTAAAGAATATAACTTCAAATGTAAAAAAAGTAAAAAATAAAAGTATGTTGTAAATGAATATGGCCAAGGTTTTTTCAAAGAAAATCTTTTTTCTTTTTAAAGGTTTTAGTAAAATATATTCTATTGTTTTTTCGTCAAATTCACTTGCAAGTATCTTACTGGAAAGTAAAATTGAGAATGTTCCAAATAAAATGAACATAAATACCATACTTTCTGTCCCAAAAAGTCCCTCAGGTTTTGACAGAGTTTCCATATCTATGTTAAAGGTCTTTAATAGATTTTTTGGGAGTTTTTCAATGAATTTTAGAGCAGAACTGTTTTGTTGCAAGAAAATGTTTGTAACTGAAGCATACAAAAAGACGAACAGAGAGATTATAACACACCATAGAATAAAGGTTTTTAAATTGAATTTTAACTCTTTTTTTGTAATATGCATTTTTATCACCACCTATATATACATCTTTAAAAATATGTCTTCAAGTGCTTGACTTTTAATCTCTATATCTTTAAATTCACACTTTAAAATGTCGCTTAAGAAATCTTTAAGTTGATTTTGTTTTATCTCAAAAACGTAATTTGTTTCCTCTTTTTGATAAGGATAGTTTTCCAAGAATTCACAAAATTTCAAACCATATACAAATACTTGTTTTAAAGAAATATCCCTCAATTTTGAAATCTCACCACTTATTATTACCTTTCCTTCTTTTATCATTGAAAATTTGTCACATAATTTTTCTATTTCAGATAATATGTGAGAGGAAAATAGTATTGCAGCTCCTCTTTTTTTGTGTTCTTCAAGTAATGCGTAGAATTTTTGTTGCACTAATGGATCAAGTCCACTTGTAGGTTCATCTAATATCAAATACTTGGGGTTGTGAACGAGAGCTTGTAATATTGCTACTTTCTTTTTGTTTCCAAGGGAAAGTTCTTTAAATTTTTTATTCAAATCTATTTCCAGTGTGTTGATTATATATTTTTCATATTCCAAATCTATATTTTTATAAAAAGAACGGTTGAACTTCAAGAAATCTTTTATTTTCATATCACCGTAGAAATTGACCTCTCCAGGTATGTAACCTATATCCTTTTTTACTTGATCTATTTCTATTGGCATCTTTTTGTTGGAAATTAATGCCTCCCCACCATCAGGTGTCAAAAAACCAGTTAATATACGTATTGTAGTTGTTTTCCCCGCACCATTTGGACCTATCAGTCCCAAAATTTCTCCTTCTTTTATTTCAAAGCTAACATCTTCTATACCTATACGTTTTCCATAGCGCTTTTTCAGGTTCTTTACTACAATCATATATATGCCCCCTTTTTTTAGAGTTATATGACCACATGGTCAGTATAGATTATATCATACGTTTAACGTAAATACAAATGAAAAAATTCTATTTAAAAAGGATTAAATCCGTGGGGTGGATGGTGGTGCTTCTTTTTTGTGGAAAGATATAGGTTTTGCATAATCTAAATTTTCACTTTGTTGATTGATGTATGAGACTACTTTGTAGAAAAATTCAAAGAGATCAAAATGTTTTCCCCTTTTTCTTCAAAAATGTCACCGTATAGGTATTCATATCTTTTAATCCAAAGTTTTAGAATGATGTAATTTTTGTGACCTGTTACCTTTTCGAAAAGGTATCAAAAAAGTCTAATGTTATTATGAGTGTAAAATCTCTAATAAGTTTTTCTTTTAATACTATCTTAGACTGTGACTGACCATTTGAAATTAAGAAAATATTTGAATCAGTAAGGTTTTCATTAAAATATACGATCTGAATTTACCGCTTATTTTATCTTATTGATTAAGGATTACAAAGTATAATGTTATAATTTATTAGTAGAAAGTTTGAAATTTTTCGTATGCTTAAAATGATAAAAAATTTTCTAAGAAAGAGGTGTGTAGTATATTACGAGGAAAAAAGCTTGGAATAATATTACTTCTAATGATATTTTTGGCATTTTTGGAAGGTTGTTTAACAAATGCAAATCAACAAATTGAAAGTTCTGCAAAATATATTTATGCGGCTGGATATAGTAAAGGAATATTTGTAATAGATGTAACAGATCCAGTAAACCCAAAGAAAGTAGGATGTTTAGATACGAAAGGAAGTGCATGGGGAATATACATCTCAGGAGAATATGCATACGTTGCAGATGGTTATAATGGTTTGGTAATAGTAGACATAAGCGATCCAACAAATCCAAAGAAAGTGGGGCATTTAGATACGTATGATCTTGCAAGAGAAGTATACGTTTTAGGAGAATGTGCATACGTTGCAAATTATGAAAGTGGTTTGGTAATAGTAGATATAAGCGATCCAGCAAATCCAAAGAAAGTGGGATATTTAGATACAGATAACATTGCAGGTGGGGTATATGTATCAGGAAAATATGCATATGTTGCAAATTATGAAAATGGTTTAGTAATAGTAGATATAAGTGATCCAACAAATCCAAAGAAAGTGGGGCATTTAGATACGAATGGTTTTGCAGGAGAAGTATACGTTTTAGGAGAATGTGCATACGTTGCAGATGGTTCTAATGGTTTGGTAATAGTAGATATAAGCGATCCAGCAAATCCAAAGAAAGTGGGATATTTAGATACAGAGGGTTCTGCATGTGGGATATACGTTTTAGAAGGATATGCATACGTTGCAGATGGTTATAATGGTTTGGTAATAGTAGACATAAGCGATCCAACAAATCCAAAGAAAGTGGGATATTTAGATACAGAGGGTTCTGCATGTGGGATATACGTTTTAGAAGGATATGCATATGTTGCAGATGATTCTAATGGTTTGGTAATAGTAGATATAAGTGATCCAACAAATCCAACTTTAGTAGCAAATATGATGTTGTTTAGTGTTTTGGATATATCTATGTAAGAAAGAAAAAGAACGTAAATAAGAAATCTTGTTGTGTTATAAAAAAGGGAAACCATTTCCATTTTTTATTCCAATCTGAATTTCTTAAAGAGCATGTAGGATACAAAAAAGTCTATTTTTTACCAATTTTCTATCCTATGCGGGAAGAGATAAAAAACATGGCTCTGGTAGAGTTCCAAAGCCATGTTTTTTTAATTATAAATTGATTTTTTGTTCTAATTTGCGGTGTTTATTTTATATTAAATACTACTTCTTTATCTTTTATTTCCAGGACGTTGATATTTAAATTGGGAATGTTTTTTACTTTTTTGATTATTAATTCTAAATTTTCGGATGTTTCAATTACAAAAACTCCTCTTTTTGGTGTTCTTTCAATCAAGTTTACTTTTTTAAACATCTCATTTAAATAATCTTTTAGAACTAATACATAGGTAGAACGTGAAACATTAAATATTAGTTTTACTTTATTTTCCGCCAAATCTTCTTCTTTTCTTAAGTTACCTACTAGATTATTCATGAAATTTACAAATTTTTCTTTATTTAACACTTTAGAAAGTGCAGATTGTTTTGTTGCACCTGTTCCTGTATCTTCAAAGGTAAGACTTTTTATTATTTGTCCAGAGAATGTATCTATTAATTGGACATTGAGCAGTAATCTTACAGACCACAGTTCATAGTCTTGTAAGTATTTTTCGCCATAACTTACTTTAACATTTATAACGTATTTGGCTGCGGATAAGAGTGCAAGTTTTGATAAAAGGTTTGGATCTTTGTAACCTACTAAGTTTTTGGAATATTCTTTGGAAACAAGTTTTATACCGGAGTTGATTAGCCTTTGTTCAATGTATGGTTCTATATATCCATATTGATCGTTATTTACCACTAAGACAGCATATCCAAGGGGTTTGTTATTTATTATCTTTTTTACTAAATCCTTGAATTTATCTTTTTCAAAACTTACGTTAATTACCACGTGATATACCTCATTTTTGGTATCTTCGTTGACTATTTCGTATTGTAGAACACCAATTAGAGAATCGATTAATTCAGCATCTACGGGTAAACTCAAAAGTAAATTTACATCATTTGCAAATAGCATACCCATTGCTTTTTTTACAGCTAGTATTAATGCTTTTTCTATTGCTTTTTCACGTGTGCTGCCTGCACCTTCGGCAGAAATTCTTAATAGTTTACCTGTTTCTTGTGAAGAAATACCAGTTCCCTGGGTTGTTCCAGGTGCGTATTTTTTGGAAATTACGCCTCCAAGTGAGATTTCCACTTCTATGTTTTTATTCTTCACTACACCGCTTAATATTGCTTTACCATTTTTTAGTGAAATATTTTTTGGAAAATCTCCATTTTTAGATGTTACTTTTAAAACAATATCATCTATATTTGGGGTTAACTTTACGGTTAAATCTATTCTCATTCCCACAGACACTTTATCAGGACCTTCTATTTTCAATACAACATCTTTTAAAAAAGGTTGTGCTTTTTTCCTTAAAGAAATTAATTTGTTTTCGGGAAAGTCTTTTGAAAATTCCTTTATCTTATCTATACCCTCAAGTAATTTAAGTGCTTCATTAGTGTTTTTTATTTCCTTTTGTGATAATTGTCTGTATAGTTCGTTAACCTTTTCCCATTTAATCTTTATTTCAGATACGATTTGGGTTAAGCTAGAAAACATATTTGCAGGTATTTGTGTTTTGTTTTGTGATAAGAGTATTTCGTATTCTTTTACTATCCTTTGAGCACTGTATATCATCTTGTCTTTTAAAAGTGATTGGCCAAGTTTGATTGCAAAGTACACTTTGTAGATGTTTAGTGCTGTATCTTTATCCAATAGTCCTAAAACTTTTGTGTAGTATTTTCCGTTCTCGTATCTTTTATCTACCAATGTAAAATCTACGTTTACAAGTTCAATACTCACGTTTGTTTGTATAACACTTTCTAATTTTGTTTCAATTTGCTCTTTTACTTTTTCATCATCTGTTATTTGAACGAGATTTTCGTATAACGTTGAATTGCTTTTTACTTCAACAAATATTTGCTCAGAAATCTTCCTTAGAGCTTCTTTTCTAGCTATTTCTTCAGACTTTCCCTCTGAATCTGAGATGCCTTCTCCAAAAGCACCGATAAACCCATATGGAATGGAAAAATCATTATTTGTGGTAGTTTTACTCTCAGTGTTGTTGCAAGAAAAAAGAAAAAATGCCAAAATGAGTAGCATTATATACGTAATTTTCTTCATATTTTTCCTCCTTAGAATGACATAAAGTATCCAAGACTAATTTGTGTAAACGATGTTTTATCTATTCCAAATAGTTGTTCATAAATATATTTTACAAGGTCTCCTGGAAACAACATGGTATATCCCAAATTTGCAAGTATACCATTTTTAGGTTCGAATTCATACTTTATTTGTATTCCGCCGTTAATTCCAAAAACGTTTAAGAAAGAATCACTACTTACACTATTTGTGTCATATATTCCAAGAATTTGTAATCCTCCAAATCCAGAAAAACTAACTTGTCCCATTTCAAAAAGTTCTACTATTCCACCGACAGTTGAATAACCAGGCACATATCCAAGTTCAGAAGATAAAATAATGCCAATATCTGCAAATATATTTTTGCTATATCCAAAGATTCCTAAGGATATTTTTCCAGCATACATTCCAATCGAAAAGCTTCCAAATGTATCGGAAATAGGATATTCTAAGGCAGGATCATATATTGATGGGTTACCGCCGTACTTTATTTTTGCAATGACGAGATTTTCATTTCTATCTACGCCTATAACTTTAGCATATACCACATCTCCTTCTGAGGTTTCGATTTTGAATATAAATCCCTTTTTGACGATATTTGGATCTAGACCTGCAAGGTATACTTTCCCGTTTTCCACGCGTTTTACATATGCTTCTACTTTAAAAAATTCCCTTAAGGTAATCCAAATATCTTCAGATATTAATTCTAATAGGCTGTTTATAGCCTTTTGTGATGTTTCTTCTTCAACGTAAGTGCTTTTATCAAAGGTTTTTGCAGCTAGAAGTTCTCCTGTGCTTAAATTGTAAAGTTTTAAGGAAAGGCGTAGGCTTGCGGTGTAGCCGTTTTTTTCGTATTGTGCAGAAAGTTCCGTTAATGTAAGCAAAACAGCGTATTTTGCTCCCAAAATCTTTCCCACTTCAAAGGTTTGTTCTACTATTCCCAAATCTGCAAGGTTTCGTTCTTTTACTATCATATCTAAATCATTTCTTGAAAAAACCCTAAATCTTCCAAGAGATAAAGCCTTCTCTTCAAGTAGTGATATTAAGTAATCTGCTTCATCCATATTCCAACCATTTCCTACTTTTGCAGGTAAGATTACCAAACCCGTTTTTTCACTTATAGTGATGCCAAAAGCTATTCCAAAAAATAGTAAAAATAAGAATACAATTTTTTTCATTTTTTCACCCCCTTATTTAAATTATATCATAAATTTAGAATGAAGATTCATAACCAAATATTAACTTTTTGCTTAATAAATTTATCCCCAACGATATACCACTACCAATTGGTAAGAACTTAGACTTTCTTTTAAAAGAAGTGATTGATATTTCTGGGGAAATGTAGTACTCGGTTTCTTTTAGAAATAATTTTACTGAAAAGTCAAAAGAATAGATTCTTTTGGAAATTCCTATATAATAGACTTGTGGTGAGAAACCAAATAAAATTGAATAATTTTCAGAGCCGTATAAATCTAAAAAGTTTACTTTTGTACCTACTATTGGAATATTATTGTATTCAAAAGTTATTGAAAAGCTTAAATTAGAAGGATAGTAGAAACTTTCCATGGCAAGTGAGTACTTCCCTATTGGTTCAATTGAGCGGAATATATTACCATTTGAATTATTTTGCCCTACCTCTTTTATTCTTATATACCCTTGTGTTAGGTGATTGTTGAAAATTCTAAAAACTTGCCCTTTTTTTATTCCAATGTTTTCTCCGTCGTAGAGAAAGACAGTTAACCCCTTTACATCTTTTACCACACTTGATAAGTAGAAGACTTCTTTTAATTTTTTATTAATGGCTTTTGAGATATCTTTGAAAAGGTTGTTTATTTTTTCAATCTTTTCATTTTGTATTACCATTCTTTTTGAGTAAAATGTTTGTGGAATATTAACAGAAGCTTTAAAGGTTTTAGCAAAAATTATTTTTGCATTTTTTGTATCTATAATATTTAGTAAAATAGATAGATGGTAGTTGATATATTCAACATTTTTTACAAAAAACAGATCATAGAAATTACTTGCAAGTTTAAAACGCTCTTTTCTCCAAGGAAAGTTTAATATCTTAACGTAATTACCTTCTTTTTTATCTAGAGTATAGTTGTTATCTTCTTTTTTGTAGTATCTTCCCAATTCTACTTTTTCACCACTTATTAGGTATCTTCCTGACATTTCATTGGGAAAAAAGTCAACCAAGTCTTTTTTCATTATTCTTTTTTGAAAATTTATGGTTTTAATGTTGATTATGTATTTTGGTACACGAAAGTCAAATGATATTTCTCCAAATAGGTCTTTTATTGCTACGTCTTTTAATATTTCTCTTATGTAATCTCTATCGTAGATGTTGTACCTTTTATCTTGTTGTAGTTTTTCCATAATAAATGCCTTTAGTTTGTTTGGAGTATTTGAAAAATTTACGACTATATCGTATTTGTCACTGTAAAAGTTGTTTTTGTTTTTTTTCAAATTTAAGAGTTTTTTTTCCACTTCATCGAATTTTTTTACTTTAAACACAAAAGGTGTAAAAGATTTTATGTAAAAAGAATCTATTTCGGTTAAATAACCTGAAACATAGTACTTTTCTTCTTTTTTGTTTATTATTTTTTTTCTATAAAAATCACTTATTATGTATTTTTGATGTTCGTCTCTTGCCCAAGGAAAGTTGGTTGCATAAACATAAATGCCATTTTTGTCAACTACAAACTTATCATCTTGAAGGTTATATCTTTTTTTATCATTTGTGTAATAGTAGTTTCCATTGTAGGTTATGTAATGCCCTTTTTCATCTTTGATATAATTTATAACTTTCTTTAAAGTGATTTCTTTTTCAACGGAGAATATTTCTATTACTACAAGATTATTGCTTTCAAAAAGCTCTTTTTTTATGTTAAAGTTATAATCGGATTTTATTATTACTGTTTGAAAAGAAAGAATTGGAAGCAATAGGATAAGAAGTATTGCTTGTTTTACCACGATATTCCACCGCCTATCGTGTAATTTTCTTTGTTGAATTTGATGAAAAAGTCCAAAAATTGATATCTCAAAAGTATCCCAGGGGCATTTATAGAGTATGTTAAAAATACTCCAAACTTTTCAAAATCAAAGATTCTAAATCCCATATCATATCTAGAAATTTTAAAATCCGATGTTTTGATATCTAAAAATGCGATTTTTTCGTTGTGAATATTTTTTTGGACAAGACCAAAAGAAAAGAGAAGACCTTCTGTGGAATAATAAATTCCAAGTTCAAATGGTAAAGAAACCATTTTGGAAGATTCTTTTGCCAGGTCTTTTGGGATTATCTTTTCTCCTTTTTTTAAATAAATAACTTCTGCTTCTGAAAAATTTTTTTCCACATTTCTTACAATTACCTGTGCTTTTTCATCTATACTAAATACCGTGTTTAATTTAACTCCGTCATTTTTTCCGACGTCTAAAACTACTCTATTATCCTTTAATGCAACTACATTTGCTTTAATATTGTATTTTAGTTTATTCAATAGATTATATGCAATTGTTTCTGCAATTTGATCTATAAAAAAGCTATTTTCTTTTTTTATGGGACTTTGGATTGATTCGTTCCATTCATACCACGATTTTTTTATTTTTTTGTTTATTTCTATTTCCCCATTTTTTCCGGCGAAGTTGTAATATATTTTACCTTTTACGATAAAATATTCCAAGGTATGGTGGAATTTTGTGAAAAATGATGTTGCAGAGTATAGATTTCCATCATATCCTTTTACAAAAATCCCATCTTTTCCGCCACTTGCATCATACCATTTTCCAACGTATACTTTTATGTATTTTCCATTTACATTTATGTAGTTTCCAGATGCGTTATTTTCTAGAAAAAATTTTTCTTTACTTTGAATAGTTACACTAAAATTTTTTAAATACAAATTCAAAACTAAAGGAGATTGTACGTTTTCACTGAGGATAATATTTTCACCAGAAAGTAGATCCTGAAGTTTTACTTCAAACCCCAATTTTTTTAAGGCATCTTTTAGTAGTATTTCAAATTTATTTTCACCGAAGACACCTTGTACATTTGCATAGAAAATCTCAGAATATTCTGGTGCGTGTACGTTAATTATTATTAACGGCTTTGAAAAAATAATTATTGGAATGAAAAAAAGTATGATAAGTTTTTTCACATAATCCCTCCTTGTTTTAATAATTATAACAGAATTGGTGGTATAATTCTCAATAGAGTGAGAAAATATATAAGGAGGGATTGTTTTGATTTTTAAAGATTTGTTGCTTCAAATTACTATTGTGCTAGTAGCGTTATTTGCAAGTCCAAAATATACTTACGAATTTAGTGTTCCAAAGTATGCTATTTTAACACTTTCAATTTCCATATTATTTACATATCTTGCAGTCAAATGGATAAAAGAAAAGAAAATTTCATTTTACATTTCAACTGCGCACGTAATTTGGTTTTTCTTTGCAATTGTATCTATAATTTCAAGTTTTAACGTTTTAAGGTATAATCCCTTTTACTTTAGACAATCTTTTGATATAGGACTTTATGTGCTTTTTAACGTATTAGTTGCTTTTTATATAAGTAGTGAATATAAGGAGAAAAATAGAATAAACTTACTTCTTTTTGTTTTTATGATAACGGGATTTATAATCTCTATTGATGCACTTTTGAATTTTTATACGGGGTATGACTTTTTCCTTGGAAAGGTGGGTGCACCTTTTACAAGGGCTTCAATTAAAGCAAGTGTTGGGAATGTTATTTTTGCGGCAAACTACATAGATATGCTTCTTCCTATTGCACTTTATTTCTTACTTGCATATAATATGAATTTAACAAAGTCTTGGCAGATTTTAGTTTTAAAGATTTTTGCTTTAATTAGTTTTTTAACGGGATTTGTCGCGGTAATAGTTTCGCAGACTAGATCAGAATATCTTGCGATAATTATCATGAGTGTTATGTATGTAATGTTTTACTTTATTTGGAAAAAAGGGAAAAAGTATGACTCTGATAGAAATGTAAAGAAGTTATCCAATGTGTTGTTTGCAATATTGATAGTTGCTTCTATATTTTTAGTAGTTATATACAACACGGAAAATCCACTTACCGGTCAAGGAAAGGTAAATATGACAAAGAGATTTGAAGCTATGAGTTCTGTTTCGAGTAAAGATGAGAGGTTTTTGTCGTGGTTTACTTCACTTGAATTGTGGGAGGATCACAAAATATTTGGGAGTGGTATAGGAACATACCAGTTACTTTCTCTTTCAAAGATGGGAGAATATTTGGAAAAACACCCGGAATTATACTATGGATGGAATAATTTTAAGAGAGCACATAACGATTATTTTCAAGTACTTGGTGAAACTGGTACCGTTGGATTTGTTTTAATAGTTTTACTATTAGTTATACTTGTGTATTACTTTTTTACAATTCCAAAAAAAATAGATGAGAGGGATGATCTACTACTTTTTCTTTCATTATCCATTTCCATAGTGGGATTTGCCATTCAAAGTTTCTTTAGTTTTCCAGGGCATCTTTTGCCAAACGCACTTGCCGCAACGGTATTTGCAAGTTTAGCAATTGGTCCATACTTTACAAAGAGGAAATTAAAAGAAGTAACATGGGGTAAAGCAATATTAATATCAATACTTGTTTTGACTGTGTCATATTCTTCAACATATTTAAGGTGGAATCACTTTATATCAGAAGTTTATTTTAAAGATGGAAATGCGGCTTATCTTACTTTTGCAAAAATTATCGAAGAATATCCAAAAGCTTCTGAATATATATCCAGTCTTGAATCAAAACTGGACGCATTGGAAAAACAACAAGGTGAGTTTTCTTATCTAAATAAAAAAGTATGGGAGCAACAAAAGATAAGAGAATACAAAAATAAAAATATACCGTTTAATGAATTTGAAATAGAAAACCAAAGGATTGCACAAATAGAAAATATAAGAAAACAGTTAAAAGCTCAGCTTGAAAAAATAAAGATGCAAAAAGCTAGTATGCCGGCATTAGCTAAGCAATACTATATCCAGGCAAAGGAAAAATTGCTAAAAAGTGTAAAGATAAATCACACGTATGGCAAATCGTATTTCTACCTTGCAACACTAGCGGTACAGGAATTTGAAATAGAAAATTTAAAGAAAAATTTGTATCATAACTACAAGGAGATATTTAACCAAGAATTTAGTGATTTTCAAAAGGTTGTGAAAGTCAAACATAAATGGCTTTCTACACTTATACCTTATATTGAAAAAAACAAAGATATTTTAGATAAATTTGATTTTGCAACCACACAAGCACTTATAGATTCCATAAGTTTGTATGAAACTTCACTTCTTTGTTTTAACGAAAGAAATACGTATAAAGCACTTGCAATGAGATTCCACAATTTGCACATAATGATGAGAAAGTTGCTTTCTTTAATAGGGGAAAAGCAATATAAAGAGAAAGTAAAAAAACTAGTTGTACTTACATTTGATAAGTACGTAGAATATGCCAAAAAGACGATAATTAATATGCCCGGTGGTTGGAATAGATTTCCCGATTGGAAAAATCCAAATATTACAAAGGCTTCGCGTGGAGAAGATATATATAGATTTTTTGCTGGGATGATATTTAAACTTCAACCACCCACTGTTGAACCTGTAAGTGATTTTATTTATTGGCTTGCAAATATGGAAATAAAGGCTGTAAAGTATATGAATTTAAAAGGTATCTGGGGGGTACCAAATGGTGTAATTGACTTCTTGCACGCATCTGCCTTTGAATATTACAAAAATGGAATGATTCAAGAGGCCATATACTTACTTGAGAAACTTAAAGATATGTATAAATCTTCATATGATATGGCAGAGAAACAACTTTCAAAGTACAAAAGATCACTTGACAATCAGATAAATTACTTGAAAGAAAAATACGGTAAAAAAATAGAGGACATCCTGGCAGAAAACTCTATCCCAAATAGTGCAATAAAAGTGATAAAAGATGAATTTGAAAGAGCTTTGGATAACGCAAATAGAGATTTTCAAAATTACAACTATCTTTCAGTTGAAACAAATTATATGAAAAAGGTTGTGTCAAGGAATCCTTCAAGTTGGTATGATGTTCCTAAAAACAGCGTATGGGGTGCAATAATTGTAAAACACTTAAATGAATTCCTTTCAAAATTACAAAAGATGGGTGTAAGTACAAATATTATATTAAGCATCAGAGAAAAGATCCAAAATCTTATTAACAATCCTACATATGTAAGCGTATATGAATCCTACGCAAGGTTTATAACACATTATGCTTTAATAGGAAACGACTTAAAATTTAATGCAAAAAAATTGCTTGAAAAATATTCTGAGATAACAGATAATATGTGGAAAAATGTTATAGATGATTGGAGTAATGTTTTGTTTGATGCAACACCTTTATACACAAAAGAAGAAATTTTTGAGTATCTTAAAAGTATTTCAAAATAATAAAGTGAAATGAGGTTGAATTACCGGAAAATGCAACGCTAACACAGATAAGGTTATGATGGAGCAACTGTTACTGTAGCAGGCAGAAAATTTGGTGTTACAATTCCAGATGAGGAAATTAAGATTCAAAAAAATTAAGGGAAAAGATTTGAAGATTGATTTTGAATTATAAAAATAAGTCCTTCCGTTTGGAAGGACTTATTCTTTTAAAATTGCTTCTAGATATTTTGAGATAAGAATACCCAATACAAAGTATACATATGAAAACCATTTTGTAGTGACTGGGAAGATCAAAATGGTACCTGCTAAGGTCAAGCCTATTAGAAAGGAAATAACTTTTTCTCTGAACTTTTCCATTAAAATTTCTAGGAGTTTAACGATTAATATTAATCCAAGTAAAACGCCAAGGCCAAAGGGGATCAAAATTCTAAAATCCAAACTTGAAATAGCATCTATGACTTGTTTGTATATTCCCAATATTAATAACATGGAAGAGCCACTAATGCCTGGGAGAACCATGGTGGCTGCACCTATTATTCCTCCAATGAATAGGTAAAACAGGTTTGTATTTGATTTTTCTACAGATTGAGTGAAAGATAATATAAAATATGTACTGGCAAATGAGAAGGTAATTATTGAAAAATTTGAGATTTTTTTAACCTTTACTTCTTTTAAGAGGTAAAAGAGTCCACCGATAATAAGTCCGGAAAACAGCCCATATGAATATTCTGGATATTTTTCAAAAACTTTTGAAAGAATTTTAGAAAGTAGCAAGATGGATATTGCTATGCCAAAGACGAGGAATACAACGGTTTTTAAAGAATTTTTTTTGAGTTTGAAGGACAATAAATCTGAAAATGCTTTTAATATTATGTCGTATCTTCCCGAAATTGCCGCAATAGTACCACCACTAATCCCGGGAAGTAAATTTGCAATACCCATTAAAATACCAAGCAAAAAATCTCTCATATCTAATCCTCCATGAGTTTTTCTTTAATTATACATATTTTTTTGTTAGTTGTAAACTACGTGGAGATATCAGAGGTTAGTATAAACTTGCTTTTGTGTTTTCCAAATGAAAATTCCACTGTGGGAAGATTTTCTCTAACGCCAAATTTTACGGAAATTACCCCAGGGATTGAAACTATTTTGTAGTATTTTTTCCCATCAAATAATTTAATAACTTTTTCCGTATTGTCACTTTCTAATATGTATTTATATTCTTTTCCTTTTCCATCAGGTGTGGAAACGATAAAAGAAATTTCATTTTCAAAAACTTTTACTCCATATGATACATTTGCATTTTTAAAAAAATTTTGTAAAGTGTAAAAAGAATATATTGTACATTGTTCTAAACTGCAATTTTTAAATGTAACTTCTAAATTTTTTGTCAAAAGTAAAAAAAGAGATAAAACAGTTGCAAATAATATTACAAAGATAAGAAGAAAAGAGATTATTCCGGAAATTGAAAAGATCATATTCTCCCCCCTTTATGGTCTCCCTTGGAATATTAGAAATTCTTCTTTTGTGTTGGTATTTTTTAGAATCGTTACTTTTATGATTCTTGCAATAACAATATTGGAATTTTTATATACTTTTTCCACCGTGAGATTTGAGATCCGTGGATATATATTTGGATCTTGTGTGCCGTGGAATTTTTTGTTTATTATATTTGGCAACGATTCTATGCTTTCATCTTTTACGCCACGTATTAGTATTTCATTTATTACGAACCTTTTGAAATTTAAAAAATTATTTTGAACTTTTAATTTTCCATTTTGAAATGAAGAAAAAGAAACCAGGGAGAATACCCCTGTTGATATTAAAGCTATAAGCAATAATGAAACAAGTGTTTCAGTTAAGCTAAACCCTTTTTTCAAAAAAACCCCTCCTATCCCCTATTTATAACATTCTCCAAATAAAGTATCATTATACTCTGTTTCTTTGATGGAGTGGCATTTGTTCCAATTCTTCCAAGCAAAGCCCTTGAATCATGAACGTAAAATTTGTAATAACCAGGAGCATATTGCCCAACAAGTCCCACTGGTCCCCTTTTTCTTTGCATAATACTTCCGAAAATAAAGAGTTGCTTGTTTTTTTGACCATTTTGATAGTCTTCTACCCTAAAAGAGCCGTTGAAAGAATATATATTTGCAAATATTTTGTGGTTGTTTATTCTTGAAAAATTTTTATTCGATTTTACAATTACATCATTTTTTGCGACTAAATCTAAAGAGGAATCTTCGTTATTTAACACAAAATTTTTAATTTCCTCTGCTTTTTCTAATGATATTTCTTTGTTCAAATCAAAAGAAACATTTGAGAGTGTTTTATACGGTACTATACGTGTGTTGATATAGATATTACTTTTAGAGAATATGGTTAAATTTCCATCATAGGTAAATAACCTTTTTTGGAGAGATTTGTTATCTGTTAATTCTATGTCGTAATCAGAAGTTATAACCCCATTAAACTTTACGTTATTTGATTTACCGTTGTATCTTATTCTTGCTTTTGGAAGTTCTCCTACTTTCCAGGATAGCTCATAACTTTTACCATTAGTATATATAGTTAATATATTTTCACCATCTACAACCTTTGAGGTTATAATTGCACTATTTGGCAATTTAATTCCACACTCTGTTGATGTGTATAAAAAGTCTTCTAAAGGTAGGGCGAGTTTTGAGGTAGCGCTAGAATAATCTTCATAAATATCTGTAAAGCCTATGTCAGAATCTACAAATTTCACAGGTGGATTTCCCTTTAATTTTAGTAAGTCGTAGACCATCTCTGGATTGTGTTGTGAATCATATGTTGTTAATGTATCATTGTTTTCGTTGTAGTATTTAATTCCCGGTACTTCTAATGTTCCAAATACGGTAAATTTTTTGTTTGTTTTTGCATATTGGTACACATGGATATAGTCATTACTCTTTAACGGACCGTATATTATTTCATTGCTTGTAAAATAAATTAACGGTTCTTCTTGGGAATAGTAAATGTACTTATTTAACTTTTCGGAGGTAAATATTGCAATTTTGTTGAATTCAGTATTTTCGTTTTTTATCCTAACGTAAAGTAAGTATTTTCCACTATTTTCGATTTTATACACAGCAGAGAATACCGAAAGATTAGGAAAGCTTTCTATATATTTTTTAAATTCTTTGTAATAATCTTTGAGGGAAAGCTTTTCAAATGATGAGGTGCTTAATTTTTTGGTATTTGAAAATATAATTGTTGCCTTTTTTGTGTCCACTTTTTTTTCTATAAATTGTTTTGTCTGGGTGGGCCATTTTACATTTTTTATATAGGCAACTTCTTGCGAATAGTCTTTAAATAAAAAAATATCTTCTCTTAAATTACTTGAGTTGTCCATTCCCATCTTTACAGTTGCAATGGAAAATTCTAAGAGATTATTTGCGATAAATTCGACGTTTTCTTCTTTTAGTTTTCTAAAATATATATTTTCTGTGTTTTTAAGTATGCTAAACGTAGCAACAGAAAATATTGTAAAAACTACAAGTAACATTAAAAGAATGATACTAATTGATCCTTTTCTCAAAAAAATCCCCCCACAGTATAAAAAAACATTCTAATTTATATATAACAAAAAATAAGATGATTGTCAAAAAAATTGTAATAAAAATATTAGTATATATTAAAAAAGTCTATATACACACAATCTATTTGTTTATTTAATATTTTTGTAACGTACGGTTTTTTTAAAAAAAGGGGAGATATCTCCCCTTTTTTATCCTCTAAGGAAGATTAAATATAGGATGAATAAAAATGCGAGGAGCCAGTTTAGGATATGGACATCTTTGGTTTTTCCGCTAAACGTCTTTACAATTGGGTATACAATTAATCCCAATGCAATTCCATTTGCAATAGAGTAGGTAAGTGGCATTACAATCATTGTAATGAAGGCGGGAATAGCCTCTGTTATGTCGTCCCAATTAATTAATTTTAAGCCTTTGAGCATTAATGCACCGACAAAAATTAACGCAGGTGCCGTTGCTGCGGCAGGAGTTGTTAATCCAAGAGGTGCAAAAAAGAGCATTAAAAGCATTAAAATAGCCACTGTAACAGCTGTAAGTCCCGTTCTTCCACCTTCTGCTATACCCGTGCTACTTTCGATGTATGTTGTAACAGTTGAAGTTCCAAATAATGCACCTACTGTGGTACCAATGGCGTCTGCTAAATAGGCTTTATTGGCCCTTGGAAATTCACCTTTTTTTATAAAACCGGCACTTTCAGCAAGCCCTGTTAAAGTTCCAAGTGTGTCAAAAAAGTCCACAAAGAAAAAAGTGAATACTACAATCCAGAAAGTTCCAGATGCAAGATCTGCCCAGGAGAATTTTTCAAATAATTTTAGAAATGTTGGGGATATATCAGGTATCTTTCCAACGATTCCTTGGAATTTTGTAACTCCAAATATGGGGATTGCACCAATAAATGTGGAAGCCAAAATTCCTATTAATATTGAACCGGGAACTTTTAGTGCAAATAGAATAGAAATAATGAAAAATCCTATAATAGTAACTAATGCGGTATGTGATGTTATATCACCCAATGTTACAAAGGTTGCGGGGTCTGAAACAACGATACCGGAACTTTTAAGACCGATAAATGCGATGAACAATCCAATACCTGCACTTGTTGCTATTTTAACAGAATTTGGAATTGCCTTAACTACAAAGCCTCTAACACCGCTTATTGTGAGTAGTATGAATAGAATACCTTCAATAAAAACTGCGGCAAGTGCCACACGCCAGTCAATACCGAGTTTCCCACAAACTGTAAATGCAAAATACGCATTTAGTCCCATACCAGGTGCAAGTGCAAATGGATAGTTGGCCCAAAGTCCCATTATTAACGTTGCAGTTGCAGCACCTAAAATGGTTGCAACCATAAATGCACCGAAGAATTGAGCATATAGAGGATTGTCTGGACTTAATCCGGGGATCACGTTAATTAAGATGTTTGGGTTGATGAAAATAATATATGCCATGGTAAGAAAGGTAGTAATACCAGCAACTATCTCGGTTTTTACACTTGAACCACTTTCCTTAATTTTGAAGAATTTTTCCATACTTTCTCCTCCCCCTTGAGATATGAGTGTTACTTTATGTTTATTTTTGTTTTTCTTGTAAATTCAATTAAAACCCCATCCACAACGATATTGTCGATATCCATGTGTTCAACGAAATCAACTATCATTTCTTCTAGTTCTTTTTTCTCCCTATTTAATTCTTTTATAGTTTCCTTTACTTTTAGGTACCTCTTTAAGAGTTCTTCAAGTGTCTGATTTTCCATATTCTACCTCCTTAAAGCTTTTTCTATTTCATCTACAATTATTTCTACTTCATCAAAGGACAATTCGGGAAAAATTGGTAAAGCAAGGGTTGTTTTTGATAGTTTTTCTGAAACGGGTAAACTTCCTTCTTTGTAACCTAGATATTTGAAACAATTTTGAAGGTGTAAAGGAACTGGGTAATAAATGCTAGTTCCAATTCCTTTACTTGCAAGATGTCTTTTTACCTTTTCCCTTTTTTCATTTGAATCAAATTCTACCACATACTGATGAAAAACATGAACCTTTAATTTTCCGCTTGTTTTGGGGTATTTTAAGTCTAATTCGTGTTTTTCAAATTCTTTTGCATAATTTTTGGAAATTTCTATCCTTTTTTCAGTCCACTTTTTTATGTATTTAAATTTTACGTTTAAAATAGCCGCTTGTAATTCATCGAGTCTGGAGTTATAACCTATTTCATCATGAAAATATTTCTTTTTTGCACCGTGAACTCTGAGAGATTTAGCCTTTTGATAGATATTTTCATCATTTGTAACTATTAATCCCCCATCACCATATGCCCCCAAATTTTTTGTAGGAAAAAATGAAAAGATAGATGCATCTCCTATACTGCCACTTTTTTTAACAGTGTTGTTAATGATACCTTCAGAACCTATAGATTGTGCACAATCTTCCAATATTTTTATACCGTATTTTTCTTTTAGAAAGTTTAAATCCTCCAAATTAACGGTTCTTCCAAAAAGGTGCACGGGTATTATGCCGAATACTTTTTCTTTTTTTAGTACATTTTCAACTTGGTTTAAATCTATATTGTAAGTTTCTTTGTCAACATCAACAAATATGGGAATAGCCTTATTCCTCACAATAGATGAGGCAGTTGCAAAAAACGTATAAGGTGTGGTGATAACTTTATCTTCTTCTTGGATTCCCATTGCTCTAAGTGCTATAACCAAGGCGTCGCTTCCATTTGCAACACCTACCCCGTATTTAACACCTATGAAATCAGCTATAGTCTTTTCTAATTTTTCTACTTCTGGACCCAAAATGACTCTTCCGCTTGATAGAACGTTGTCAATGGCGTTTATTATTTCTTCTTTGATTTCCTTGTATTGTCTTGTAAGATCAAATAGCGGTATCACTTTTTCTCCTCCCATTTACAATACTTATAGATTGAACAAATATTACATTTTGGTGATCTAGGTAGACACACATTTTTCCCAAATTCCACCATCGAACCGTTAATAGGCCCCCAAAGATTTTTGGGAAGGATTTTCATAAGTTCAAATTCTGTTTCTTCAGGAGTCTTAGTCTTTACCCAGCCAAGTCTGTTTGAAATCCTATGGACGTGTGTATCTACCGCAAGGGCAGGTTTTGAAAAAGAAACGTACAATACTATGTTTGCAGTTTTTCTTCCAACCCCAGGCAAAGAAATTAAATCGTTTAGATTATCGGGAACTTTGCCTGAGAATTTTTCTATAATTATTTTTGAAATTTCTATTATTCTTTTAGCTTTTTGTCGGTAGAGTCCTGCGGGTTTAATTAGTTCATAAAGGGCTTCTTCTTTAGCTTTTGAAAGTTCTTTCACTGTTTTGTATTTTTTAAATAAATTTTTAGCTGCTATTTCCGTGTTTTCATCTTTGCTTCTTTGGCTTAAAACGGTTGTAATTAAAACTTTAAATGGATCTTTTTCATTGTGAATTCTTGGATATTCTTCGATAATTTTTTTTGCAATTTTTTCAATATCCATATTCTCTCTCCAATATCTTTCTTGCTATTTTTTTGTCTTCGTGCATTTGTTTTATCAATTCATCAATTGAGGAAAAATTTTTTTCTTCCCGTAAAAAATCAAGTAATTCTACTCTAATTTCTTTTCCGTATAGATTACCTTCAAAATTTAAAATGTAAACTTCGTATTTTACATTTTTAGTTTTCTCAATAGTTGGTCTTAGTCCTATGTTGATGAGTCCGTAGTACCTTTTTGGCGTATAAACTCTACAAAGGTAAACACCAAATTTTGGGGTAATAAGTTCTTTACCCCTTCTAATATTTGCGGTGGGAAATCCAAGTTTTTTTCCAAGTTGCTTGTCTTTATAAACCTTGCCATAGATGGGATATGCCCTTCCAAGTAGCTTGTTTGCCTTCTTTACTTTTCCTTCTTTGATCAATTTTCTAATTAATGTACTACTAACCCTTTCTCTGTCTACTATTAAATCATCCACTATTTTTAATTTAATTCCTTCTTCTTTGGAAAGTTTTTCAAGTAGTTTAATGTCTCCTTTTGCGTTTTTGCCAAATCTAAAATCTTTTCCAACTACTATACCAGTTGTGTCTTTTGATAAGAATTCAAAAAAATTTTTTGCTTCAATATCTTTTATTTCCTCCAGATTTAATGTAAATACATCTCCGTACATTTCAAGTAATGTTATTCTATCTTCAAGTGGTATCAAAAGCCCATCAAAATTACCAATATAATATTCCATAGGAAATACTATAGTGTATATTTCAGGTTTAGATTGGAATGTTTCTGCCATTTTCTTTAAAGTGTTTAAAATTTCTACATGTCCAATGTGTACTCCATCGAAAACACCGATAGTTAATACTCTCAAAAGAATCACCTCAAAAAAATTATACCATATAAAAAGGCTCTGTTTCCAGAGCCTTTAAAATGTAAATCCACTTGCTATATAATACATTTCTCCAAATTTCATTCCCAAGGAATTATCTTCTAATTTTTTTACTCTTCCAATAACACCTGCTTCTAGTTTGAAAATGGAAAGTTTTAATCCCAAACCTACTTTTAAATCTAAAACGTTAAATTGTTTTATTGAGATTGCCTCAATAAAGGGCATATCGGTGGAAAGCCTCATATATAGATTTTTTGAAAAGCTTGGGGTAAGTTGAAGTCCAATTCCCAAAAAACTTTTTACATAGTTAAGATCAATATTATCTTTTAGATAAAAGTTACCATCTTCGTTATATGTACCAAATGGAAACATGAAATACAAAATACCAAAGTCTGCTCTTGCAAACAACTCGATTTGAGGTGCGGGATATTCTGGAAAATCAATTTTCGGTAATGTAAGTCCTTCAACACCTATGAAAAATGGAAATGCCGAAATCGAAAAAAGCAACAAAACTATTAAAAAATATTTCATGTGTTCACCTCCCGTTAAAGTTGAAGTAACTTTTATAATATAATACCATATGAGAATACGAAAAAACAAGATGATTGTTATGTTATGAATTTAGATTAAAGGTTTAATTATAATTTTTATTTTTTGGAGATGAGGTAACTTTTGCAAATTCAAAAAATTAGGAAACTATTAAAAAATCAACGAAAGTACAACAAATGATATAAATGACACAAGCACAATTGATGGACCTGGTGCAATATCAAAAAGATAAGCAAAATAAAATCCTACAAATGAAACTGAAGTGTTAAATAGTATGGATATAACAAACAATCTTTTGTATGATTTTGCAAGTTTTTTTGCAATAATCCCTGGGATTATAATTAACGCACCTAAAAGAATAACTCCGGATATTTTAACGATACTTACCACTACAACTGAAATTAAGCTCAACAATAATGCCCTTAAGAATTGTGTTTTTACACCGTAGAATCTGGCCATTTTTTCATCTGCAAGAAAGTATAGTATTTCCTCTTTATAAAAGAAAAAAAATAGTGATTCTAAGATAACTACAAATATCAAAAAGTACACATCTTTCATGTTTACAAGTAGAATATCACCGAACAGATAGCTTGTTATATTTTGGGTATAAGTTGAACTTTTTGAAAGAATAATTACGCCAATAGACATAAAAACTGGAAGTAACATACCAATTGCACTATTTTCGTGTATTTGTTTTTTATTTGTGAAATAACTTATAAGTAGAGAAAAGATAATAGCAGTAATTATTGAAATTAACCTATAATCTAATCCAAAAAGAAGTGCAACTGCCAACCCTGCGAAAGCCGCATGAGCGGTTCCATCACCTATAAATTCCATTCTTTTAAAAACAATAGTAGGAGACATAAGGGAAGAAGAAATAGCTGCTAAAATGGTTGCTATTAATGCCGTTCTTAAAAATTCAAGTTCAAATATCTCCATTTTCATGCTCCCTTTCGTAATGGTTTTTTGCACGAAGCCATAGATCAAAGTCCGGAAATAATATTTTTAATTCTTCTGGTTTGATTTTTTCGGTAGGTCCATGGCAATGTAATGTTTTATTTAAACACATTACAGTGGTACACTTTTCAAAAACCATGCCTATATCGTGTGAAATCATTAAAATTGTTAAATTTTTTTTCTCTTTAAATTTATACAAAAGATCGTAAAACCTGGCTTTTCCCATTTGATCAACACCTGCTTCTGGTTCGTCCAAGATCAAAATATCCGGGTTGTATAAAAGTGCTCGTGCAAGTGAAAGTCTTTGAAGTTCGCCACCTGACATTGTTCCGACAAGTTGTCTTTCCTTTCCAGCTAGTCCTACGTTTCTTAGAAGGGTTGATATTTGTTCTTTACTTACCTTTTTCTTATACGCTCCCATTTTTGCAAATTGCAAAGCATTAATAGGTACTTCTCTATTAATAGTTTGAACTTGGGGAAGATAACCAATTTTTCCGTTTACCAATATCTTCCCTGTGTAGTTTTTTATTTCTCCTACGATTATCTTTATGAGTGTAGACTTACCCGCACCATTGGGGCCTATAATCCCTACAAATTCGCCTTTTTTTATCTTGAAATTGATGTTTTTTAAGATTTCCTTTTCGCCTATTTTATAATTTAAATTTTCAACTAAAATGGCAATATTATTCATTTTTTAACGCCTTCCTTATAATTTCAAGGTTTTTGTAATATAAATCCACAAAATTTTTTGCATCTATTCCCAATGGATCAAGAACGTAGTATTGTTTCTTTAATTCTTTTGAGATTACTTTAATTTTACTTTCGGGTTGTTGTTTTTCAGTAAATAATGCGATAAGTTTCCCCCCCTTTATGGTATTTATAATCTTCTTGAGACCAATAGATACGTTGTGTCCCTCTTCTAACCATTTTATTTTTATTCCAAATTCCTTGAAAAAGTAATAAAAGCTTGGATGATTTACAAGTACCAGTCCGTCAGTTTTTAACACTTTCCATGCATCTTTTATAAATACATCTATTTTCTCCAATAATTTTTTTTCGTTTTCTATTATTTTGTTATCTTTATATATTTTGTAAAATTCTTCAGAAAGGGAAGGTATAATATAGAACTTCACAAAGTATGGATCAAGCCAAAAATGAGGATTTTTATGTTCTATAAATACTTCTGGAATGTATTTTTTTACGTATAAAACATTATCGTATTTTTCTAAATTTGGTTCTAAATTTCCATTTGCCACTATTAAATTTGCTTTTGCTAGTAATTTTACATCACTTACTTTTAGAGAATAAACGTGTGGATTTACATTTGGAGGTAATAATAGCTGTACATCGTCTACACCTTTTAAAAGTTCACTTGCCAACAAATAATACGGATTTATAGTAACTACTACATAGGAAAACATAACAGAGGAAAATAACAAGAAAAGTAAAAAGAACTTCTTCACAATCATTCCCCCTCTCTACATTTTTTGCAAATTCCTTTAAAATAAAATACGTGATCGAGTATTTGGTAGTCAAATTTATTTTCAATTTTCATTTTTATTTCTTTTGCCACGCATTCGTTAAAAACTTCAATGCTTCCACATTTAATACAATATAGAAAATGAATATGCCTTTCTTTTGGGAAAAAGTACTTTGTGGAATTTTCAAATGATACCGATGAGATAATATCTTTTTTCTCAAGGTAATTAAGCGCCCTATAAATAGTCGATAGATTTGGCTTAAAGCCATTTATTTTGTAAATCTCTTCTGCACACAGTGGTTTTTTGCTATTTTCAAGTATATTCCAAATGGTTTTTCTCCACTTTGTCAATTTTCACACCCCTATTTTTGCAAATGCAAATCATTTGCAAAAAATATTATAGTAAAATATTGAAAAAAAGTCAAGAGAAATTGCATATTTACTAATTTTTGTGTTATAATATTCGAGAAAAAGGAGGAGTAAAAATGCTTTATTCTTTTGAGGTTATGACAAGATCTAGAAATTCTTTGATTGATATCACAGAAAAAGTAAACAAAGTGGTAAAAGATTCCGGTGTAAAATCTGGAGTTTGTGTAGTGTTTATCCCACACACTACTGCAGGTATTACTATTAATGAAAATGCAGATCCATCTGTAAAAGGTGATATAGAGAGGACTTTGAGCAAAATAGTGCCACCAAATTGGGAATACACACACTTAGAGGGTAATTCAGATTCTCATGTGAAATCTACACTTGTTTCTCCTAGTATTACTTTGATTATAGAAAATGGTAAAATTTTACTAGGAACTTGGCAGGGAATATATTTTTGCGAATTTGATGGTCCAAGGAGAAGAAAGGTATTTTTGAAAATAATTACCGATTAGGGGGGATATTTTGCCGTTGTATATAATCGGGCTTCCTGGGAGTGGAAAGTCGGCTGTGGGTAAAATTTTAAAGGAAGATTTTGGTTACGATATAATCGATTTTGATGAAATTTTAAATCTTGAAACTGGAAAGAGATTTAATACAATACTTCTTTCCAATGGGGTTGTTGCTTTAGAAAACCTTGAAAGAAAATTTTTAAAAAGATTTAAAAGGTTTGATGAAAAGATAATAGTTACCCTTGGTTTGATAGCGGAAAAGGATCGCTACAAGGGAAAGGTAGTATACATAAAGATCCCTAAAGAAAAATTTATTAGAAGGATGAAAATGGTCTCTGAGAAATTTCAAAATTTAGACGATTTGTACGAAAAATTTCATTTTACATTCTCAAAGGATGCGGATCTTGTTATTTCTTCTGAAAACAAAACAAAATTTGATATCGCAAAAATCATAGATGATTTCTATAGAAAAAGCTTTAGGAAATAAAAATTTGCATTCTGATGTAAAAAAATGATATATTATATACGTATTTTAACTATCACATGTGAGGAGGGAAAAGTTATGAGTAAAAAGGAACTTGTAAACAAGGTAGCAGAGAAGATGCCAGAATTAAAGAAAAAAGATATCAAAGCAGTTATTGATGCGGTTTTTGAAACTATAACTGAGGCTTTGTCAAATGGAGAAAAAGTTCAGCTTATTGGTTTTGGAACGTTTGAGGTAAGAGAAGCAGAGGAAAGGACAGGAGTTAATCCAAGAACAAGAGAAAAAATAACAATCCCTGCAAGAAAGGTTCCAAAATTCAAACCTGGTAAGGAATTAAAGGAGAAAGTAAACAAATAAGTAATCCCCCCCGAAAAACTGGGGGGGATTTTTTAGAAAGTTGAAACCATTTTAGAAACTATATGTGAAACTTTTCTGTGATATCTGTAGCTTACACTATTTCCTTTTATTATGTTTCTTTTAAAAAGATTAATGATTCTAAATTCTGATTCCTCAGGTGGGAGTGTGTAGTTGATAATGTCATTTCCAAGTCTGTGAAAGTGTTTTAGTGCTGATTCTGTCCACCCCATAGTATCTGGTAGTATAAAATAATAAAAGGTTTTTCTTCTATTTTTTACGTAAAAGTCTGTTTTTAGTACTACCTCGTATTCTTTATTGTTTATCAAAAAAATCTTTGAAAATTCTTTTGGGATAGGATTTATAAAATTGAAAAATTTTGTTTTGCAAATTGTTTCTTTGAAAATTTGAAATAAATTTTCAAATTCTTCATCCAGGATGTGCTTTGTAAGTTCTTCATCTTTTGTTTCAAGGAAAAGTTTTGCCGCTCTGTAAAAATTGTCGTATTTTCCCCTATAATTTAAAGGTTCTTTTCTCGTCCCCGCTAGACATATAGCAATATCTTCGGCAAATATCCTTTTTTTCATATTTTTCACCCCCACAACGTACATTTACAATCGGATTATAACAATAACTTTAAAATAAATCAACAATTTAACCGTTGCTTAATCATGTGGCAATATAAATGAAATGTTGCTGTGTTAGAGCATTTTGTTTACTTTTCTACTAATTTTACGTTGTTGTAGATTTCGAAATTTTTGCAAATTTCGTAAAAATGGCAAGAAACGGCATAAGATTTGCAAAATCTTTTTTTATTTTGTATTTTAAATCCCATATCTTTTAAATACATCATAAATGGTTTTACGTTGTTTTGCTCAACAAATATAGGGGTTATATCTCCGCTTGTTAGCTTTTCCAGTATACTATCAAGCCAAGATAAGTAAATATCGTAGTCTATTTCTTTTTCTGATTTATAATAGTTATAGTAAATTTTTTCTTTAATTCTTTTAATTTTATAACTTTTTCTATCTTCTATTCCCAAAAATAACAGCGTAGTTTCAAAATCTTTGTTTATATTACTTTTGAAGATATAGTCGTACAAGAGAAGTTGACCCATATCACTATTTTTTGAATTTTTTTTGTAGTCTATAATTGTATAAGAATCTTTATCTTTATCTATTCTATCAATACGTGCTTCTGCCAAAATATTTCCCCTTAACTTAGTCATGTATGTTTTTTCAAGTTGATATATATTTTTAGATTCCACGTTTTCATGTAAATGCATTAAAAATTCGTTTAGTTTTTTTGTATAATTTTCTATGTTTATTGACTTTGGTATGGAATATTGAAAGAATTCTTCTGTAAATACTTCATCGTATACTTCTTCGACTAGTTTTTTTAATTCAAAAACAACTTCTTCAAAATATCTTTTTAGAACCCTGTGGTAAAAAATACCTATGTATAGATTGGATTTGTCACTATCTATGTTTCTTACATTTGCTTTTTCCGATAAAAAAAGTTTGAACGGACAATTAACATATGTTGAGATTAAACTGTGACTTACTTTTTTTACGTTTAAACTACTTTTCCATTCTACATTTAATTTTAACTTTCTTTCATCGTTAAATGCTTTATACAAATTTTTATCAAATTCTGAGTATATTTTGCTGGCTTGTGGAATTATGTAAAAACTTGTTTCAATATTTTTTACTTCTCCAAATTCAGTTGCGTATGTAGAAGGTAAAATGGGTTCTCCTGATAGAGTTGAATGAGGAAATGATATATGATTATTTTCCGAAAAGATCAACGAAAGTATTACGTTTCTTCTTTCTACCTCCTCGTTAAATGATCTTAATTTATTTGGGTCGGATAAAACGTTTAAGATAAGTGGATTAATATCAAAATTTGGATAAAATGCGTCAATGAAATTAACAAAAAATTTGAATTTTTTCCGTACAAATCTTGCTTGGGTTATATCAAATATGTCTATTGCATTTTCTTTTCTTTCGGAAAATCTGTATTTTTCAACGTTTATAATACTTGTTAGTATTTTATAGAAAGTTCTCCAAGAGTTTATTTTTAAATTATAACTTTTTAGGTTATTTAGTACTTCTATGAATTTTATAAGTGCGTTTTTTTCTTCTTTTATTTCAAAGAGGTATTTATCGTTTGTAAATATATCAAACTTTTCTATTGAAAATTTTATGAATTCAATAAACCATGTGATAAAGTCATTATTTATACCGGTTTTGACTTCTTCTAATAAATTGAGCAAATTGTCCAGAATTTCTATAAAGACTTTGTATTCTTCTATCTTTTCCATTCTGTCTTGGTATGTATCATCATCTTTTATTTCTTCAAGTTGTTTTATATGCGCAGATATTTCTTGTATCTTTTCTTTTGAAAATTTTTCATCTAACATACGGAATTCTCTAAAGAATTTTTCTATCTTTTCTATTGTAAGTTGTCTTGTATCTATATACGGAGATTCTATTAATGCTAGAAGATCTTCTGTTTCAAAGTTGTAATAAATGGTTTTTATTGGTTGGAGTAAGATTTTTACAATTTTACTCTCCGAGAATTTTGATTGTAAATTAACGTTGTTTGGTATACCAATTTCCGTTAATTTTTCAGAGAATTGTTTTGCAATTGAAAAATTTGGTACGACAATTGCTATCTCATTTGGTGATTTACCATTTATCAAGAGTTCCTTTATTTTTCCAGTTATTTCGTAGATTTCCACAATAGAGTTTTTGTAGGAAATTACTTTTGTTTTATCTTTTAATTTGAGTGTATGTGGAATTGTCTCTTCTATTTTGAAGCCTTCGCTTTTCAAAAAATTGTATATGTCGTTGAGTTGATTAAAGGCCCTATCGTTTATTTGTTCCCAAACGTAAAAATAGACATTTTCAAAGTTTTTAAACATCTTTTTAAAAACGTCCTTTAAGATGGGTGGAATATCGAAAAATCCACTTAAAACAAGATTTTTCTTTTTTTCTTCAAAGTATTCTTCAACGTACCATTTGTATGTAGTTATCTGCTCAAAGATATTTCCGGATTTTTGCATAATAAGGCTTGTGTCATTTAGTAGATTTAAGATTAGTTTTGAAATTTTTTCGTTTTTTTCAAGTAATTGATTTATTTCATAGTAATACGGTGTGAGAAAATCTCCATTTGAAACTTTGATTTCCCATGCTTTTTCAAAAAGTTCAAGTATGTAACTTAAAATGCCTTTTGATCTTGAAACTGTCCTTAAAAATTCCAAATATTCATCGTCTTTTTCATTTTTAATATACTCTTCTATTTGAGAAGCTATAAATGCTTTAAAAAAATCCCTATCGAAAAATACCGCGTCCATATTGTTTAGTTTTAAAGTTTCAACAACATATTGATTTATTACCCTAAAAGCATCTCGGTTTATTGTTTTTCCAAGTTTTTCTGAAAATTTATCGGATATTTGCCTTACGTAGTATCCCGTGGGTCCGATAAATAAAAAAGAAAATGGGTCATAGTATTTTTCCATTTCATTTGCCATATATTCAAAGTGATTTTCATCTAATTTTGTAATTATAGCTCTTTTCATTTTTCCACCTTCTCAAAATTATCTATAGCTTTTTTTATCGTATTTTCAAATCCTTCTTTATACGATATTTTTAGCATATCTCCTGTTTTAGTAGAGATAATGTATGCTTCTTTTACATTTCCAAAATCTTTTAAGAGATACATATAAAAATTTACTTGGAATATGTATTTTTCATCGTCTAAATTTTTTGTGTTTTTGAAATCAAGAATGTATATGGAATTGTCTTTAAAGATTACTTTATCTGGTATACCAAAGAGCATGTATTTTCTGTTTTTATGGAAAAAAGGCTTTACTATTCTCCACTCTGGCAAGATTTTTGAATTTTCAAAAAGATGTCCTATTTTATGTGAAAGTCTCACCTTTATTTCTCCAGTTTCTTCAAGGTATCTCAGTTGTGAGAGTGTATTTGCGTTTGAGAGTTTTCTGTGAATTTGCGATCCTTTAAAAGTTTGTTCGTTTAAGTCCAGTGTTATCTCTTCTTTTGCCTCGTTTTCATTTCCTAGATATCCGTATAATGTTGTGGGTGAGATGTACGATTTGTACGATAGGTGTGAAAAATCTTTTAAATTTTCTTGTGGGATCTCCTCTTTTTCTTTTGTATATTTTTTCGGTTCAGTTGGAATTTTCACATTATTAATCTCTACGTATTCAAAACTTTTAATTTCCTTTTTTAATTCTTCTATTTCGTCATTGGATAATTTTAGATATTTTGCAACGTTTTCTTTGTTTTCGTTAAAGATTATTGGAATAAACATTTCGGAAGCCCTCGTTATTGCAACATATAGTTTTCTTAATACTTCTGTTTCATCGTATACCTCATCAAGGTAGAATTCCTTTATTAATTCCAGGGTATTTTTGTCGAGATTATTCATTATTTTAGTCAACATGAAGTAATTTTTATCTTTCTTGTTGTAGAATTTTAAATCTTTGGAATTTTTTGTGTTTAAATTAGCGAAAAGATCGCCTAATAAGACAATTTTAAATTCGAGACCTTTAGATGCGTGAATGGTCATTAATTTGACACTTTCTGATGTTTCATCTTCTGTAGAAGCTTCTGCTTCGTTTGTATCACCTATTTTTTGAATTAGCTTTATTAACTCAGAAAAAGAATCTGCAAGTTGATCAAAGTTTTCCGCTTCCAAGATAAGTTTTTTGACGTTTAAGATAGCGGATTCTTTATCTTTAAAATAGACTAATTTTTCAAAATAATTTAGGTCTTTAATTAATCCCTTTAGAATTTCTGTTGGTCTTATGTAGTATTTTAAATGTGCGTATTTTTCAAGTACTTCTAGTGCATGACTTTTATGTATTCTCTTTGCCGCTTCAAATAATGTTTCATTTTCTTTTTTTTCGCTTACAATTTTCTCGTAGTCTTTAAACTTTCCTAGTACAAGTGGCGAGAAGAAAAATCTTGTAAAATAATAGTTGTTATTTGGA
The DNA here is from genome assembly GCF_018588215.1 of Thermosipho sp. 1244. Taxonomy (NCBI): domain Bacteria; kingdom Thermotogati; phylum Thermotogota; class Thermotogae; order Thermotogales; family Fervidobacteriaceae; genus Thermosipho; species Thermosipho sp. 1244. The sequence continues at coordinate 6,251 of NZ_LNGA01000009.1, read as the reverse complement.
TTTTGTACAGCAAATAGTGCGTTTAAAATTGTTTGAATTTCTAGTTGTTTGTAGAAACTTTTTCCGCCTACTATGTGTAATGGAATATTGTACGTTTCAAATACTTCTTTGTAGATGCCTTCTGCATTTGACAGTCTGGATCTTAATATAGCGAAATCACCGTATGTGATCTTTTTGTCTATACATTTATTTTTTACATTAATGGTTAATTCTTTTCCAACGAGTTTTTTTATTATATACGCTGCAACTAGTGCTTCTTTTTTTTCTTTTTTTTCTTTTTTGTCTAGTGATACAATAACGTATTTTATCCTTCCGTTTTCTTTGTTATTTAATGAAGGAACTTTTCCTTCGCAAAAAATAGTGGGGTTTGACGTGTCTTTTTCATCATCAAACCATAGTTTTTTGTATATATTTGGTTCAAGTACTTTAAATGTTTCGTACTTATCTATATTATTTGTTTTTTGGATTATGTGTTTGTTGAAAATTTTGTGTTTTGATATGAAATTGAAGTATTTTACAAGTTCGCTGTTTGATCTATAATTGTCTTTTAGTGCCAAGATTTTTTCACCATTTTCTTCAAATTCATTTTGAGTTTTTAAAAATACGGAAACGTCTGAATTTCTAAATCTGTATATTGATTGCTTTCTATCCCCTACGTAAAAGAGATAATTTTCTTTTGTATGTAATTTATCGAATAGTTCTTTTTGTAGGTAGTTTGTATCTTGAAATTCATCGATAATTATATATTTAAACCTTTTTTGGTATTTTTTTCTTATGTTTTTATCTTCTAAAATGTCTAGTGTTTTTTCTAAAATACCTTTAAAGTCGTATTCAAAATTATCAACTGTAAAAGCTTCGTATATTTCTTTTGAAATCAGAAGAATGTCTTTAAAGGCTTTTAAGGCTAGTGATTCTTCTTTTGCAGTTTCAAATAGCTTTTCTAGAATAGTTGCATTTTTCATCTCTGTTCTCCAATTTGAAAGTGTATATTTTAACAAATTTTCTACTTCGTCTATGTTTTGATATATTTCAAAAAGTTTTTTTATGCTATTTTTGTTTTTTTTCAGATTTTGTAGTATAATCTCGATTTGTTTTTTTCTTAACTTTGAAATGTTTAGGTTTATGTCTGTTTTATCATAGTCATACAGCTGAAAGACAAATTTTAAAGTCAGGTATACAGATCTTTCTATTAATTTATTCATTTTTAAATCACTGATTATGGTAAAATTTGGATCTATTTTTGCGTTTACATTTTCCTCTCTTAATATCCGTTGACAAAAGCTATCTATTGTGGAAATTATTGCACGTGGCAGATAGTTTTTTATTTTCTTCCAATATGGAGAATTTTTCTCTTTTACAAGTTGGAAGATTCTTTCTTTCATTTCTGAAGCTGCTTTTTTTGTGAATGTGGTAACAACTATTTCGTCGACTATTTCTGGATAATTTATTTTTTCGTATTCGTTTAGTATTTCCACGTAGTAATGGGTAATAGTATAAGTTTTTCCCGTACCCGCCGATGCGGAAATAAAGTAATTTCTGTTTATATTGCTTTTAATCTCATCAAGTACGCCCATTATATCTCTCCTTGTGCCAAGTCCAAGCTGTTTTAATGATATCATCTAGTGAATATTTTGGCTCCCATGAGAGTATTTTTTTTGCTTTTTGGTTGTCTGCAATCAAGTATGCAGGATCCCCAGGTCTTCTTTCTACTTCCTCTACTTTGAAATCTATATTTGTTATTTCTTTTACCTTCTCTATGACTTCTCTTACAGAATAACCATTACCACTTCCCAAGTTAAAACAATTGGTTTTGTTTTCTTTTAAAAGATATTCAAGTCCTTTTATGTGTGCATCTGCAAGGTCATTGACATGTACGAAATCTCTGATACATGTTCCATCTTTTGTTTCATAGTCTGTTCCGAAGATCTTTATACTTTCTCTTTTTCCAAGTGCTGCATCTAATATTAGCGGTATAAGATGTGTTTCTGGGGTGTGTGCTTCACCTATCTCCCCTGATTCATCTGCTCCTGCTGCGTTAAAATATCTAAATCTTATACTCTTTAGGTTATATGCTTTATCAAAATCGTCCAGGATTTCCTCTACCATATATTTACTCTTTCCGTACGGGTTAATGGGATTTTTGGGGGCATCTTCTTTTATGGGAATTTTCTCTGGCATGCCATAGACTGCCGCTGTAGATGAGAAAATAAATTTTTTAACGTTGTGTTTTAACATTGCATTTAAAAGCATAAGTGTATTTGAAACGTTGTTTTCATAATATTTATATGGGTTTACTACAGACTCTCCAACTTCTATATATGCACAAAAATGCATAACTGCATCGATGTTGTAGTGTTCAAAGATAATATCCAAAAGTTTTTTATCTGATATATCACCTGGTATGAACTTTCCGTATTTTGCAAATTCTTTATGCCCGTTTGATAGGTTGTCAAGTACTATTACGTTATATCCCCTTTCATTTAGCATCTTACAAACGTGTGAACCTATGTATCCTGCTCCTCCTGCAACCAAAATATTCATGCTTTCCTCCCCTTTAGTTTTAATAGTTTTTTTAAAAGTTTTCCCTTTATTTCTTTTATATCACCGGGGTTTGGAACAATGTAAATACTAATTGGACCATGTGATATTCTTTTTAACTCTAACACTTCGTGATTTATGTTTTTGAATAATCTTTTTACTTCATGTTTTTTTCCCTTTATCATTTCTACTTTAACTGTGGAATAATTAAATCCCACGTCTAATATTTCAAAGTATTCCAATCTTAAAAATTCACTATCGTCCCATATCCCTTTTTTTAAAGTTAAAAGTTCTTTGAAGTTTATTTTTCCCTTTACTTTTACAATATAAACTTTTTTTACCCTGTATTTTGCACTAGTTAGAATATTTATTAACTCTCCATCATTAGTTAAAATTAAAACACCAGTTGCATCTTTGTCTAAACGTCCTGCTGCTTTTAGGGGTTTGTCTTTGAAAAATTCCTTTATGGTTTTCTTTTCCTTTGGATCATAGAGGGTAGTAACGTATCCCTTTGGTTTGTGCAAAACGTAATATTCAAAGTTGTTTAACGTTAATTTTTGATCGTCTAAAGATACGACATCACTACTTTTAACTTCATACCATGGTTTTTTAACCACTTTGTTATTGACTTTTATCCTTCCAGAAAATATAATTATATCTGCCTTTCTTCGAGCGTATCCACAAAGTTGAAGGTACTTTTGCAACTTAATTTTCTCACCCCTTTCCAATATATTTTATCATTATAAGGAGGGATTTTATGTTTTTTGATTTGCCTTTTTTGATACTTTTAACTATTTTTGTATTGACAAAATTTATTTTCCATTCTCCACTTGGAATTCTTGCAACAGGTGCATTGGTAGGATATATTACAAATATGCTTGCAATTTGGATGCTTTTTAACCCTAAAAGAAAAATTTTGGGAATTCAAGGGGTAATTCCAAGGAAAAAGTATGAGATTGCCCAAAATCTTTCAAGGGTGATAGAAGACGAGTTTATTAATACTGAATCTCTTAAGAATTTCATGAAAAGAAATTTAGATCAATTGAATTTCAAAGATGACATTATGCGTTTTATTGTTGAAAATTTTTCGAAACTTTTGAATGAAGATACAAAAAATTCTATTTTGCGATATTTATCTTCAAAAATAAGTATACCTTTAATACCTGTTGATAGGATTGTTTCTTCTGTTTTAGACAATGTTTTTAAGGATATAAAAGTAGATCTTGAAAGTAAAGGAAGTATATACAAAATGATTGAAAAGAATTTAACAGATGGAGAATATGATATAATAAAAGTGTTGGAAAAAGTCTTCGAAAGAATACCCTTTAAAGATATTGTAAGGGAAAAAATAGAAAATTACACAGTCGATGAGATTGAAACTGTAATTTTGAAGATAGCAAAGAGAGAGTTGCGATATATAGAACTTTTAGGTATTCCACTTGGAATTTTAATAAGTATTATACAAATGATTTAATGATTTAAGAGAGGTGATTGTATGAAGAGCTTTGTTATGAACATTTGGATAAATACTTGGAAAAGACTATACGGTGAAAGTCTTGTAGATTCTCTTATTAATGAATTTAACGTAGATTTAGACATACTCCAAAGTCCAATTAATGATGTAGATGATGAAATGGTAATTAGATTTTCAAGAAAACTTGCAGAAAAGACTGGGAAAACATTTGAGAAAGTTTGGGAAGAAACAGGATATGAAAATATTAAAAGCTTTCATAAGTATTATCCAGGGTATTTTAAAAAAGATGGTATTCTTTCATTTTTGAGCACTATGGATATGGTTCATAGGGCACTTACAAGGAGAATTAAGGGTGCAAAGCCTCCAAGGATTATATACAAATATATAGACGAAAAAACTGCCATTGTAAGGTATCAATCAAATAGGGATTTTAGAAGTTACTTTTTGGGGTTAGTGAGGGGAGCTTCTGACTTTTTTAAGGATCCAATAACTATGGAAGTACTGGATCAAGGTACAAATAATGGCACTTCTTTTGTGGAAATAAGAATAAAGGCTTCAAAACCATACGGAAAGTTGATAAAATTGAAGTCGTTTAGATTGGTATCATTTGGTATTTTGAAAAATATATTAAAGAGTAATGTTATTTTTCTTCCTTTAATTGTCTTTATTGTTTCGTTACTGTCTTCAAGCTTTTTATCACCTGTTGTTTCTTCGATAATTGTGGCGCTTTCCACATTTGCTTTGTCTTTGCCTATTGTTTTGGATTTAAAGAAGGGATTTAGTGCACTAAAATTTGAAGATCTTTCCTCTGTTACATATGTTTCCGGTGAGGAAAACTTTGAAAAAATAACACATGAGTTAAACAAAGCAAATGAAAAAATCAAAGAGTTGTTGATATCATTCCAAGGTGATACCGAAGAATTGTTGAGTTTTTCCAGCAAGACAATGTCATCAATTGAAGTTGTTGAAGAACAGATTGATACGATGAAAGAATTATCTTCACAGGTTGCGGATACCGCCGTTCAAATAAGTAATGATGCAGAAAGGATTTCAGATGCAGTAACATCAAATGTGGATACTATTTCACAAACGATAAGTGTTCAAAATGAAATAGTGCAAAATTTAAACGAGGCAGTTGAAAATATTATATCTGCGGCAAAGAGTGTTGAAAATGTATCATTTAACATAGAAAATGTAAGCGATGATTTTGAAAAAATAGCAAATGAAAGTAAAGAACTTAGAAAACAAGCAGATGAAATAAAAGAAATTGCCGATACCGTTATGAGCATAGCAGAACAAACAAATTTACTTGCACTTAACGCTGCAATTGAAGCAGCAAGAAGCGGGGAAGCTGGAAGAGGATTTGCTGTTGTTGCTGATGAAATAAGGAAGCTGGCAGAAGAAAGTAAAGAATCTGCAAATAAAATATCTGATTTCCTAACAAAGATTTCAAGCGGCATAGAAAATTTGAGCGTTGGAGTTGTTTCTGGATATGAAAATTTAAAAGCACAAACAAAGGCACTTTCGGAAAGTTCTAAAAAGAGTAAGGAATCTAGTCAGGTGATATCAGATATTACCGGACATTTAAATTCTTTGATTGAATCGTTAAATACGGAAGCAAGTAAATTGGAAGATATAACAAATAGTATCCAAAATCTGTTGGCAATTTCAGAGGAAAGTAGTGCGACCGCAGAAGAAATAAGTGCATCTATTCAAAGATTTTTGACAGAATTAAGGACAGTCTTTGATAACGTAAGCAAAACTATTAGTTTGTTAGAATTGATACAAGAAAATATAGAGAAGGTAGATATATAAAAAGGCTCCCAATGGGAGCCTTTTTTTTAGTCAAATTTTAGTCTCATTAGATCTGATTTTACACCGGGTATTTGGTTTAATTTTTCCTTTAATTCATCGTGTTTTGATTCATTATCTACTAGTTCTAGAATAATTAGCCCAGAATTTGAACAGTATTGAGGTACTCCTTCGTGAAGCCCTAGTCTAGTTTTGATGTAACATCCATATTCTGTTAATAATTCTTGCACTTTAGTTGCAGATTTTTCCCTATTATCGATTAAAATGGCCATGACCGTTCTGACTGTTATATCCATAATTCCCCCCCTTTTAGTTAAATTTAGAAATATTTTCGATTAATTCATCCAATTTTTCATATTCTTCTTTTGTTATAAGTCCTTTTACCACTACTTCACCTACTATTTCTGCCTTTACATTCTTTATCATT
>NZ_LNGA01000008.1:0-1725 GCF_018588215.1 Thermosipho sp. 1244 | reverse complement strand
TTAAGTGTTAGAATATATACGTAAAGACCAAATAGGTGGTGGAAGATATGAAGAGATTACCGATAGGGATACAAAGTTTTGCAAAACTGAGAGAGGATGAGGGGTTTTATTATGTAGATAAGACGAGATTTATAAAGATGTTAAGTGAAGAGACATCAGGATATTTTTTTCTCTCACGGCCAAGAAGGTTTGGAAAAAGCTTATTTTTAGACACGCTAAGGCAAGCATTTTTGGGGAAAAAGGAACTATTTAAAGGGTTATACCTTGAGAAGAATTGGGATTGGAGTAAAAAATATCCTGTTATCTATATATCCTTTGGAGCAGGGGTACATAAAACAGAGGAAGAACTAAGAGAAACACAGGATATGATATTAAGGAAACACGCAGAAGGATACGATATAAAACTAGAGGAGAAAAGTATAAAGAATAGATTTATAGAATTAATAGAAAAGGTATACAAAAAAGAGAAAGAAAAAGTAGTGATATTAGTAGACGAATATGACAAGCCGATATTAGACAACATAGAAGAGAAAGAGATAGCAAAAGAGATGAGAGAAAGCCTTAAGAACTTTTATTCAGTGATAAAAGATGCAGATGAATATATAAAATTTGTATTTATAACAGGGGTAACCAAATTTTCGAAAGTATCGATATTTTCTGGGTTGAACAATTTAAACGATATAACACTTGATCCAAGGTATGCGAGCATATGTGGTATAACGCAAAAAGAATTAGAAGAAGGATTTAAAGAGTTATTAGAATGGGTAGACAAAGAAGAGATGAAAAAGTGGTACAATGGGTACAATTTTCTAGGGGAAAAGGTATACAATCCATTTGATGTATTGTTATTTTTGGATAAAAAGATATACAGGCCATATTGGTTTGAGACGGGGACCCCAACATTTTTAATAAAACATTTAATGAAAGAAAGATACTACCTACCGGAAATAGAGAATCTTAGGGCGGGTGAAGAGATAATAGAAAGCTTTGATATAGAAACCATGAACATAACAACACTTTTGTTTCAAGCGGGATATTTAACAATAAAAGGATACAAAGATATATTTGGGAAAAGGACATATTATCTTACATATCCAAATATAGAAGTAAGGACATCATTTATGGATCACATACTAAACTACATAACAAAAAAACCGGAAAAAAAGGCAGAAAGTGAGATAGAACTTTCAGAAGCATTAATAAACTCAGAAATAGAAAAGATGAAAGAAATATTTCAGGCATTTTTTGCAACGATACCAAGTGACTGGTACAGGAAAAATGACATAGAGAAATACGAAGGATTTTATGCAAGCGTGTTTTATGCATACTTTGCAGCGCTAGGGATAGAGGTAAAAGCAGAAGATGTAACAAATAAAGGAAGGATAGATTTAACGGTAAAGTTTGAAGAAAAATGTTATATATTTGAATTTAAAGTAATAGAAGGGAAAGAGAAAAAGGGAGCACTAGAGCAGCTAAAAGAAAAAAGATATTATGAAAAGTACAAAGAAAGATGCAAAGAGATATACATAATAGGAGTGGAATTTGACAAGGAAGAAAGGAATATAGCATACTTTGAATGGGAAAGAGTATGATGGAGAGGGTTGGAGAGGTTAGTGTGTTTTTGAGATTGGAAAGTGTTGGAGAGGTTGGAATTTTTTTGGCATTCCGAGTGCTTCGCTTCTTTTGTCATTCCGAGCGTACGCGAGGAATCGTGTCCCTTTCTCA
>NZ_LNGA01000007.1:0-1355 GCF_018588215.1 Thermosipho sp. 1244 | reverse complement strand
CGTTAACAAAAAAAGCTTGTATATGGCTTAAAATAACGTGTTTACTTTAAGGTAACTTCCAGTTAATCAAAACGAAAATAATGTGGTTTATAATAATTTATGAGGTTCTTAATTGGTTTAGAACATACCTATGAGGAATGGAAACTTTTTTGTGGGATTGCCCATGCCATAGGGTATCGTATAGGGTTTAGAACATACCTATGAGGAATGGAAACATTTAAATACTTCTCTGGCTTCATCATCATTTCTAAGTTTAGAACATACCTATGAGGAATGGAAACAGTGCGTTAGGGCTGGCTAAAAACAGCTCGCTTGTGAGCAGTTTAGAACATACCTATGAGGAATGGAAACTCGTCTCTAGACGTGCGTACAACCTTTCCGTTTATAATCGTTTAGAACATACCTATGAGGAATGGAAACATTGTACAAGTATCATCATTCATGTTTACATCAAAGTTTCCTGTTTAGAACATACCTATGAGGAATGGAAACGGCTTTAATGGGGACCCATCTGCCCCAGCGACAATTGTTTAGAACATACCTATGAGGAATGGAAACCCGTGAAATGAGGCCTTTATTATTCAGGAGCTCAAATTCATCAGTTTAGAACATACCTATGAGGAATGGAAACCATTCTCACGCATACCATGAACCAGTTGTAAAGGCAATGTGTGTTTAGAACATACCTATGAGGAATGGAAACTACACATTTTCGCTTCTTCCGCAGCTTTCTTAGTAAAAAGTTTAGAACATACCTATGAGGAATGGAAACTTTACTCATTCTTCCACCAGCCCTTATTGTCTTAAGTTTAGAACATACCTATGAGGAATGGAAACCCTCTAGAGGTGCGCTCATACCTAAGCATCTCCAAAGTTTCAGTTTAGAACATACCTATGAGGAATGGAAACTTCATTGTGTGTGTGTACAAAAATCAAAGAAAATTATTAAAAAATCAAGCACAGAATAGAACAGATAATAGGAATAGTGAAAAAACATATTTGGAGATAGAACTTTTTTATTTAAAATACCCAAACTGCGTGTATATGTAAGAATTATATTGTACAACTTGATAGAGTTATTCCAAATAATTTTTTATTTAATTTTGTGCAAGACACTTTATTATTCGAATGTATTTAGTTCATATCTCTATATGACTATTTGTTTTATATCGTTTTTTGGAGAGACTCATTAAAATTAATGAGTCTGTTTCAAAAATAGTAAGAGACTAATCCGAAATCAAAAAATAGATACAAAAATATAATAAAATACTTTTGAATTACCTTTGAATAACCTTTTCTAACAATAAACAAAAAAATTGCTACATACAAATTGTAGATTAAGAACTTTAATAAAG
>NZ_LNGA01000006.1:0-61233 GCF_018588215.1 Thermosipho sp. 1244 | reverse complement strand
ATAGAAGGTTTATTTGGAAACATAAAAACAAAACTTGGTGGATATGTTTATGCCTACAGAGAAGATATGGCAAGAATATTGGCTTTATTAAAGTTCTTAATCTACAATTTGTATGTAGCAATTTTTTTGTTTATTGTTAGAAAAGGTTATTCAAAGGTAATTCAAAAGTATTTTATTATATTTTTGTATCTATTTTTTGATTTCGGATTAGTCTCTTACTATTTTTGAAACAGACTCACTGTTTTTGAGCCTATTTCAAAAATAAAAAGAAAACACTCAAACTTAATCGAAAATTTCACAACTATATTCTGCCACAACTTCCTTGAAATTCTGCTTTCAAGGGTAGACCTAGGTGGTTTTAAAAGAACTGTTTACTCTTTTATTTAGAGAGACATTAGAAAAACGTTATACTTTGAGAAAATTCCATATCTTAGAGCTTTTCATCTTCAATGAACTTCAAGAAAATATATAAAATGTTATTGTAGACAGTATACGATGTTTTATCCGGAATAAAACCAATAAAAAATCCATTTTGGAAACATTAAAACTATTTTTTCCTAAAGAGAAAATGTAGTTTTTAACCTTTTTTATGATTAACTTTTAAAACAACAGTAATTTCGCCTCTTACTCCTTCTGAGAACCTTTCTAAAGCTCTTTTCACTGTGCCTTTAAAATATTCTTGATGAACCTTTGTAAGTTCTCTTGCCACAAAGATCTCTACATTTCCTAAAATATCATACACATCGTTTAACGTCTTTACCAATCTTTCTGGACTTTCAAAAAAAATATATACATCTGACATATCATTTTCTTTTATTTTTCTTAAAATCCTTCTTCTTTTCTTATCTCTAGGCATAAATCCCAGAAAAACAAACCTATTCCCATAAAAGCCACTTGCAGCAATAGCAGTTAGCACGGAACTTACTCCAGGTATTACATCCCATTCAATATTATTTTCCACACATAAATTAACCAGTTCAGTTCCTGGATCAGCAATTACCGGCATACCCGCATCTGAAAGATAAGCTATATTTTTCCCATCTTTCAACATCGATAAAATTTTATCTATCTTTTTTGGTGATGAATGTTCATTGTATGAATCCACAGGTTTCTTTATTGAATAAAAATTTAAGAGCTTCAATGCTCTTCTTGTATCTTCTGCAAAAATATAATCTACCTCTTTTAAAATTCTAAGTGCCCTTAAAGTTATATCTTCTAAATTTCCTATTGGTGTTCCAATTATATACAACAAAACTTTTTCTCTCCCTCTCTGCAGATTTCAAAATTTTATCTACATCTTGAAACTTTATCAACCCAAATTTTTCATCAAATTTTTCATACAACAACTCTTTCAATCTGTTAATTTCAATATTTTTAAATTGGTCAATTCCATATTGAACTATTTTTTGATTTGTATTTTTAAAACATCTATCAACGTTATCTATAGTCTTTAAAACAATAGAACCATGCTGCAAAACAAATGATTTAGTTCTCATTTGCGCACTTCCTACTACTTTTTTGTTATCCAAAACAATTTCATACCAAGATGGTGCATCAAAGCACACATTGGTGTTTCCGCGAATCCCTCGAGATACTAACCTTACAGGCACATCTAATTTATTTAAAACATCTACAATTAATTGCGAAATTGCTTTATAAAGACTTATGATGGACAATCTATACAACTCATGTCCATTTGGAATAACAATACTATATGTCAATTCATATTTGTGCAATACCGCTCTACCACCCGTAGGTCTTCTTACACACTTTATATTATTTTCCCTTAAAAAATCAAAATCCACATCTTCAACACTTTGATTTTTACCTAATGAAAGTGTCGGTTCTTTCCAAGTATATAGTCTAAAAAACGGAGCATTTGATTTCCCCAAAATATAATCAACTGCCATATTCAAATCTCCCGAAAGTTTCCACGTTTCAATGTAATACATTTATATCCTCCTAAATGCATCTAACACACTCTCAGCAATAGCTGTGTATTTATCAACTTTTAATTCTGCAGCCCCTATAATACTTTCTTCATATGAATTGTATTCTTTTGAAAGGTGCGTGATTATAAATTGTTTTCCCGCAATTGTTGCTTCAATAGAATCATCCACTGAAATTGCAAAGTTATGAATACTTTCAAGCGCATTTAAAACGGCATTTCCAATAATTATTGGAATATTCTTGCGCGTTTTCGGACCAGTAAATTCCCCTATAAAAACCTCCTGGCCATGTGTTATTTCTACCTTTACACTTAATGTTCGTTCTTTTTCCTGGATATTTATATCTGTCAACCTATAAGGAATGATCTTTGAGGATTCCATGCCTAAATTTAACTGAGCAATACTAACCACTTTTCTATCAATCTTCAAACCTAAACTCGCAAATAAAACAGTTTCAATATCTCTTACAAGTTGTTTGGGGCTTTTCTCATCATCTGCAACAATATGTATCTCTACAACTTGATCATTTTCAATGACAACTTTTGCAGCCTCAACCCCAGGAATCTTTGAAAGAACATTTTCAACACTTTCAACTTTTAACATACTATCCCCCCAAATCCTTTATAAAACCTCTAAACTTTTCAAAATCCTCCACAAAACTTTCCACATATTTCCATTTTTCTTTCAAATCTTCCAAATCTACTTTAAACATTCCAATAACTTTGTCTTTCATATCAGAAATAGGAAAATATTTACCAGGCTGAAATTTATACTTATTTCTTAAAAATGAAAAAAATTCTGCGTATAAATTTCTATGTTCTCCCTCTCCAACACCTATAAAATAAACCCCATCATCTGTTAAAAAAGTCTTTAAAAAATGGTACTTCTTCCCGTTTAAAGTTAAAAGTTCATCATATGTCTTATCATCCACCTTTTTGGAAAAATTAAGCCAACTTTTTCCAGAAACCTCTTCTGAAAACAATTCCTTCGAAATTAGAGACTTTTCACCACCAAGTGCTAAAAAATGCGTCATTATTGGGAATTTTAAAATTCCCGTAGTCATAAATGGAATTTTTCTTGTTGAAAAACTATTTATATATAAATTTTCAAAATCTTCATTAAAATATTCCATTTTATAAAGCGATGGGGTTCTTAAAAATGGATTACTAAGTGAAACTCCAAAAAAGAACTTGCCATCTGGATTATAACCAGCATTTAAAAAAAAGATACCATTAGATCCCACTGTAACAAGTATTAGATGTTTATGAAAAACATCTAGTACATCTTCAAACTTATACAAAAAATCAATCAACACATTCTTATCTTCTTCAAGTAAACTAAATACTTCATTCATTAAAGGCCTTAACTTTTCAGGACCAAAATATACCATTTTTAGCGTCTCCTAGTTATAAAATATTCAATACTTCTATTCCATGTTTTTTCTTCCTCATCCGTAAAATAACAAGCAGGTAACTCTCCACGTTCCCTATGATATGCTATACACTCACAACATTTACCTTTTTTAGGACATCCAGGATAACTACAATTACACTTTTCTAAGTTTTTTTCAAAATTTTCACAGTACATCATAAATCCCCCTTTATTTCCACTACCTCATTGTTTTCATCCATTATTAAAACCTTTGGACCTTTATATTCTCCATCAGAATACACACCAAAAGCCATAATAATTACCCTGTCACCTTCTTCTACTAACCTCGCAGCAGCGCCGTTTATCACTATCTTCTTACTTCCTCGCTCTTCAGGGATTGTATAAGTAACAAAGCGCTGGCCGTTGTTCACATCTGCTACCAAGACCAATTCATATGGTTTAATATTGGATTTTTCCAAAAGTTCTATATCTATACCTATACTCCCCATATAATTGATACTTTTATCCGTCACACGTGCCATATGTATCTTTGATTTTAACAAAAATTCCTGCATTTTACTCCTCCTCATCTTTTAAAGGTAATTCAAAAATAAATGCATTTCCATTTTCATCAGGTTCAACCCATATTTTTCCATCATGTTCATCTTCTATAATTTTTTTACATATTGGTAAACCCAATCCCGTTCCATGTACTTTTGTTGTAAAAAATGGAATAAATAACTTTTCTAATATATCCCTGGGAATTGGAGTACCTTGATTCCAAACCTTAATCTTTACAGTATTTAAATATTTCTTTACTTCAATTGATATTTTACCACCATATGGTGTTTCATCAATAGCATTTTGAATTAAATTTATCAAAACTTGTTTTAATCTCTGTTTATCCGCATACACTTCAACATTTTCATCAGCTTTGAATTCAAAAAGTATATTTTTATCTTTTATTTTATCCTCCAGTAAAATATAAACTTCGGATATTAATTCATTTAAATTAAAGAGGACAAATTCTGTTATCCTCCTATCTCTACTAAATTCCAAAATTTCACTCACGATTCCCTCTAATCTAACAATTTCATCTGATATTATTTTTATATATTTTCTTCTTTTATTTTCGTCATCTATGTACTTTTCAAGTCTTTTTATAAACCCACCTAAAACAGATATGGGATTTCTAAGTTCGTGAACCACTCTCGCAGCCATTTCACCAAGTACAGCTAATTTTTCCTGTTTTTTTCTCTCTTTTTCCAAAATTACCCTTTCTGTTACATCCTCAAAAGTAACTATTATACCCTTTATTAAAATCCTTTCTGCATCCCAAAGTGGAGAAATAGAAACATCAAAGTATTTTTCCTGTCCCATTACGGGTATTAGGTAATTTGAAAGTTTTATCTCTTCCTTCATCTTTAAAACTTCAAAGGCCATGCTTTCTATATCCTCAAATTCAGATCCTAAATCTGCTAACCTTTTTTCTATCATCTGTTCCTTATTTCTACCAAAATAATACTCTGCACGCGAATTCCATTCGCTTATATTCCCATTCTTCGAGATTACAATAACTGCTGCTGATAAATTTTGTAAAATGAGCTCTGAAAACTCTTTTAAAAATTCCACTAAATTCTTTTGCTTTTCCAAATTAATAGTCTTATCCTTTAATTCTTTATAATTCAACGAATTTTCAATGGCAAGTCCTGCACTATCCGATATTAATCTTAAAATTTCCACATCTACATTCGAAATTTTATGCTTCGAATACTTATTATCCAATATTACAACACCTATTGTGTCATTCTTTCCAATCAAAGGTACTATTACAAATTCATCGGTATCCAATAAAGGAACAAGATAATCTAGTTCTTCCATTAAAACCTTTTTATTAACATGCACTATCTTTCTCCTTAGAACAGCTCTTTCTAAAAATTTACTAGATCTATATGGAAAAATCTTATTTCTTATTTTCTGAGTTAACTCGTTGTTCAGATCAAGCCCCAACGATTCTTCTCTCAAATATTGAACAATATCTGCATACTTCATCGCTCTTTGATTTGCTTTTTTCCAAATAGTGTCAACTTCCTTTTCATTAGCTGGACCTATCCACGCCTTCCCAATCAACGCATTTTTTTCATTATCTTTTAACAAAAGAAGTGCTCTGTTAAATCCTAGTGTTCTTCCCGATGTCAATCCAATTAAGAAAATTTTTAAAACATTATTTGGGTCATTACTACTTCTCATTGCCTGGCTCAAATAATGAACTATACTCATCTTCCTTAGTTGTTCTTTCTGGCCCTCTATCAATTTTTCGTGTTCTTTTTTTAATACGTTTAATTTTTCCACTTCAGATTTTAAATTTTCATAGAATACAAGTCTGGAAATAGCCAAGTTAAACCTCTTTACAGCAGAAATTACTAAATCCAAATCAAAATCTTCATAACTTTTATCTGGAATATAACCTTCTCCATGTCTTTTATTAATAAAAACAAGCCATTGTTTTTCATCCACTGGTACACTTATCAAAGATTTTACAACTAAATCAGAATTTATAAAATTAACACTAGGTTTTATCAAAATCTGCGGTTGTTTTTTAAAAACAAAAAAGGAAAAATCAGAAAAACCCGGTATTATCTTCCCAACAAAGTCTTTTGGCTGAGAATATTCCACAAAAAAATCTTCCCCTTTTTTTCCAACCAATACAATAAGATCACTCGGCAAATACTCGGAAAGTTTTTCAACAAAATTTCTCTTCAACTCAAATAAATCTTGACTTTTCTCAAAAATGTCCGTCAGTTGTAGAATATTCTCCAATTTTTCTTTTCTCTTTTCAATCAAGAACAAATCACATACAAGCCCAAAAATATTTGAAAATTCATCAAAAAAATCATTCTTTTCAAATTTTTCATCTGAAATTATCGCACCTATTTTCTTGTCTCCAAAATACAAAGGAATAACATCTTTATCATTTGCAGGCACCTTTTTTCCAACATCTTTTCCCGCAATTATTCTATAAATATTCTTTCTTTCTTCATATAAAGAAAGTCCTAATTCTTTTATATTAAGTTTTTCTCTCAATAAATTGGCAAGCCTCTCTAAATTTTCATTTGGATAACCAATTTCAAACAAATCTTTCACTGCATTATAAATTAAAGAAAATTCAATCATAAAATCACCTCAAGTATATTCTACCACAAAAAAAGCACCCATATGGGTGCTTTTTTTATTCCTGAAATTCATATAAAATAAATTTTCCATTTTTCAAACGCAGTAACATATTAATTTCATTAGTTTCCATATTTCTAAAAACAAAAAATTCGTGATTCATTACTTCCATTTGCGCAATTGCTTCTTCTAAACTAGTTATCATCAAATTAACTCTCTTTACATTTGAAATCTTTTCATCCTTTTCTCCCTCTGGCATCTCATCCTTGAAAATTTCACCTAGTCCTTTATTATTTGCCTTATGCGTAGGCCTTACATAATCTTTTTCTCTTTTAATCTTCTTTTCAAAAGAATCTGTTAAAATATCAATCAAATTATAAATATCCACGGATTTTTCCGAAACAATAATGTCTTTTCCCAAATAATGCACCATTATTTTTCCCACATACTCTGAAGAATCTTTCTCAAATTTAATATCTAGATGTACATTATCCTCAATAACCCTATCTACCTTCTCTAACCTCTTTTCTAAGTAATTTTTAATTGCATCGGTAATTTCTACACCTTTTGTTGAAACACGAAAATCCATAAAATCACCTCCTACTGGTTTTCCTGAATTTTTCTAAGTCTAAAGTTTACATATGGTGCAAATTCTAAAAGATAAAAAGACAACGTTAAAATCAAAAAGAGAGTTTTCAACAAAACATTACTTTCATTTATCTTTTTATCTACTATCAATATCAATGATACCACAAGTGATGCTGAAATAATAAACAACAAAGGAAAAAAATATGACAAAAAACTAAACGTAATAGAAAATATTATGTAGAAATAAAAAATTATTTTATTATTTTCGGATATATCTGGAATTTTAAGACACCATTTCCATAAAACTATGATATAACCAAGTAGTCCAATAAAAAATATGGTATTCGACACAAATATATTTTTTAGAACAAAACTAAAAAATAAATTTGATGAAAAACCTATTGAAAAAAGAATAGAAGAAAATACAACCAAATCATCGCTTGGCAACTGATTTGAAAATAACTTTTCTAAATTTTTTTCCATAAATTGGAGGTATACCTCCTGTCCCCCCCTTCAAATTAAAACTGACCTATAACAATCCCAAATACCTCGGGACCTGTATGTACTCCAACTGCTGCACTAATCTGGGCGATATCCTTTATATTAAAATGCTCAATTAGTCTATCTAAATATTTTTTGTATTTTTGGCTTCCATATCCAGCTAATATATATGGTTTTTTTATCCCCTGTTTTTTTATAAAATCCTCACCAAGTTCAATTATCTTGTCAACTACACCCGAAAATTTCCTATCTTTTGCAACCAATTCTACCGTTCCATCACTATCCACACTCAAAATGGGTTTTATTTTTAATATTCTACCCAACAGTGCTTTTGCCTTACCTATTCTTCCTCCTTTTTCTAAGTATTTTAAAGACATTACCCCAAAAAGAAGTTTCGTATTCTTTCTTAACTCATCAACAAGCTCCTGAGTAATCTTTACACCTTTTTCCAAATAATGAACAATTCCTCTATATAGCACATACAATTCAACACTAGCACTTTTTAAATCCAAAACAGTTACTCTATCCTTATACGGGGCACTAATTGCTTTAAACATGTTGTATGTTCCACTTAATTTACTAGATATGGAAAGCATATACACATGTTCATAGCTTTCCAATAATTTTTTTAACAAATCTTCCGTTTCCTTTGGATTTGGCAATGAAGTAGAAAAAGTTTCTGCCTTATCTAGCATGCCGTAAAAATCATCAACGGTCAAATTTTTCTTATCAATATACTCTCTACCATCAATATACACTCTTAAAGGTGCATAAAAAATAGGATATTTCAATTCTACATCGGGTCTATCAAAAGACGAATCAACAATAAAGGCAACCATTTCCTATCCCCCCAAATACTCATGAGGATTTATTTTATCCTTAACATCCTCTGTTATTATTATAACATTTTCACCATCACAATGTAAAAAGCCATCATCAACTATATACTCAAATTTTTCATCTGCTTTTTTTGCAATTACTTTATCTACTTTTAACTTTGCTATAATCGGAGCCCTATCCTTTAAAATCCCCATTTCTCCCACTTCTGTTCTTACGGTAACAATATCCACTTCTTTGTCAAAAAACAAACCATTTGGATAATATATCTTTAGGCGCAAATTCTTCACCTCCAAAAAATGCGTGAGCAAAATTGCTCACGCTTTTTGTAATTTTTTGGCCTTTTCAACTGCCTCATCTATAGTACCAACCATGTAAAATGCCATTTCTGGTAAGTCATCATGCTTTCCATCTAATATTTCTTTAAATCCTCTTATTGTCTCACTAACTGGCACATATTTTCCAGGAATATTACTAAATTTCTCAGCAACGTGCACAGGTTGACTCAAGAATCTTTCTATTTTTCTGGCCCTTTGAACTATTAGTTTATCCTCTTCCGATAGTTCTTCCATACCAAGAATTGCAATTATATCTTGCAAATCTTTGTATCTTTGCAATACTTCTTGGACACCTCTTGCTACTTCATAGTGTTCCTGACCCACTACATTAGGATCCAACATCTTAGAAGTAGAGTCTAATGGATCCACAGCAGGATAAAGCCCCAAAGCTGCCCTTCTTCTTGACAAAACTACAGTAGCATCAAGGTGAGTAAATGTTGTAGCAGGAGCAGGATCGGTAATATCATCAGCGGGAACGTAAATTGCCTGCACCGAAGTAATTGATCCTTTCTTTGTGGAGGTAATCCTCTCTTGAAGTTCTCCCATATCTGTCGCAAGGGTAGGTTGATATCCAACTGCAGATGGCATCCTTCCAAGAAGTGCTGATACTTCACTACCAGCCTGAACAAACCTAAAAATATTGTCTATAAATAGCAAAACGTCCCTTCCTTCAACATCTCTAAAGTACTCTGCAATAGTCAGCGCAGACAAAGCCACCCTAAACCTTGCCCCAGGGGGTTCATTCATTTGTCCAAAAACCAACACGGTATTGTCAAGCACTTCCGCTTCTTTCATATCCAGGTATAATTCATTACCTTCTCTTGTTCTTTCACCAACACCGGCGAACATGGAAAAACCGTGGTGCTCAATTGCTATATTCCTTATCAATTCCATAACCAAAACAGTTTTTCCAACACCTGCGCCACCAAAAAATCCTATTTTTCCACCCTTTGGAAACGGAGCAAGAAGGTCTATAACCTTTATACCTGTTTCCAATATCTCAACCGATGTGGATTGTTCAGTAATGGATGGTGGAGTTCTGTGTATCGGCCAATATTCTACATTTTCAACTTTTTCCAATCCATCAATTGGCTCACCTATAACGTTAAACATTCTTCCCAAAGCACCTTTTCCCACAGGAACTTTTATAGGTTCACCTGTATTTATAACTTCAAGTCCTCTCATTAATCCATCTGTAGTGTCAAGTGCAACTGTTCTTACAGCGTTATCACCTATGAGCTGTTCAACCTCTAAAATAAGCTTTTTACCAGTTTGAGGATTTACAACCTCTAAAGCATCGTATATATCTGGAAGTTCCTCCTCATCAAATTGAACGTCCACTACAGGACCTATTACTCTTAAAATCTTTCCTTTAGATTTCTTTGACACTTTATCACGCTCCTTTAAGATTATTCCTCTTGCAATGCTTGAGCGCCAGAAACTATTTCTATAAGCTCCTGGGTAATCGATGCTTGTCTTTCTTTGTTGTATTCAAGTGTTAATTCTATGATCACCTCTTCTGCATTTTCGGTTGCATTTCTCATTGCATTTTGTCTTGCATATAACTCACTTACTTTTGTTTCAAAAGCATACGAATATATACTAGTCGCTACCATGAATTCCACTGCTTTCTTTGTTAACATTTCTATATCTGGTTCAAATTCATACCTTGAAGATTTCACACCTTCAAAAGTTATTGGTGTTAATTTAACAATCTCTGGTTTTTGAATCAACCTATTTTTAAACTTTCCGTATGCAACATAGATAATACCAACTCCATCGTTTAGTAAGTCATTAGTCAAAGTTTTAGAAAAATCAAAATTAGGAATATCATATGCACGTTCGTATATTCTTCTTGTTTTTGGATGTTTTCTAAAAAACGGAATACTTTTATTACCTATAGCGTAAACATAATCTATCTGTTCTTTTTCAATAAAATTCGAGGATGCTCTTCCTATTTCAGTGGGAAATGCACCACACAACCCCATATCTGTTGATATAACGATTAATGCCTTTTTCCCATTCCCCGTTAAGAATGGATGTTCGCCTATAAGTTCTATATTCTTTATCATCCTGACGGTCTCATCCAAAAATTCCCTTACACCCTGTAAACTTTTTTCTATCTTTTTTACCCTTGCAGTAGCCACCATTTCCATGGCTTTTGTAATTTTTTTCAAAGACTCCGTTGCTTGGACCCTTTTCTTTATTAAAAGTAATTTACCCCTACTCATTTAAATCACTTCCCGTACACTTTCACAAATTCACCTTTGAATTCTTCTATGGCATTTTTCAATTCTTTTTCCGTTTCTTCATTTAAATCTTTTGTTTCTTTTATTTTGTTAAGCAATTCCTTTTTATTCTCTCTTAAAAATTGTAAAAGTCTCTTTTCAAACTCTTTAACTTTTTCAACTTCCAAATCGTCTAAATATCCATTTATACCTGCGTATAAAACGGCAACTTGATCTTCCACCTCAAGTGGTGCGTATTGCTCTTGTTTCATTAACTCCATTAACCTTTGACCTCTTGTAATCTGTGCCTGCGTTGCAGGATCAAGTTCCGTTGCAAATTGTGCAAATGTTTCTAATTCTTGGTATTGTGCAAGATCAAGTTTTAGAGATCCTGCTACTTTTTTCATAGCTTTGACTTGTGCGGCTCCACCAACACGAGATACTGAAAGACCTATGTTTACCGCAGGTCTTTGCCCTACATAAAACAGAGATGGTTCTAGATAAATTTGTCCATCGGTAATTGAAATGACATTTGTTGGAATATAAGCAGAAATATCATTTGCTTGTGTTTCTATAATTGGAAGTGCAGTTAGTGATCCTCCACCATATTTATCATCAAGCCTTGCGGCTCTTTCAAGTAATCTAGAATGCAAATAAAAAACATCACCAGGATATGCTTCACGTCCAGGTGGCCTTCTTAGCAGAAGTGAAAGCTGTCTATACGCAACTGCATGTTTTGATAAATCATCGTATATCACAAGTGCATCTTTTCCATTGTACATGAAATATTCTCCCATTGCACATCCTGAATAAGGAGCAATATACTGCAAAGATGCATTATCAGCAGCACTTGCAACAACTACAGTAGTATACTCCATAGCACCTTCTTCTTTTAGCTTATCTACTAAACGTGCAACCGCCGATGCTTTTTGTCCAATCGCCACGTAAATACAATAAACACCTTTTCCTTTTTGATTGATAATTGTATCAATAGCTATAGCAGTCTTACCAGTTTGTCTGTCCCCTATTATTAATTCCCTTTGCCCCCTACCAATTGGTATAAGGGCATCAATTAATTTAATACCAGTTTGTAGAGGAGTATCAACTGGCTTTCTGTATATAACACCTGGTGCTTTCACTTCAACATCTCTATATTCCGTTGTATTGATTGGGCCAAGACCGTCAACTGGCACACCCAAAGGATTTACAACCCTTCCCAACAATTCTTCACCAACTGGAACCTGCATGATCTTTTTTAATCTTTTTACCGTGTGTCCTTCCTTGATGTCTTTGTAATCGCCTAATATAATTATACCTACATTATCCTCTTCTAAATTAAAAGCAACACCAATTGTACCCGTTTCTACAAATTCTACCATTTCATTTGCCATAACGTTATTTAATCCATATGCACGGGCAATACCGTCACCTACTTGTATAACCTTTCCAACATCATCTAAATTTATCTCCTCTTTAAAACCCTCTATCTTTGATTCCAATACTTTTACAATTTCTCCGGGATTTATTCTCAAAATGTCACCCCTTTCTCAAGGAAAAAACTTCCCTTGCAATCTTATTGAGTCTTCCACTAACCGAGACATCAATCATCTTTCCCGCAAATTCAATTACCGCACCTGCTATAAGTGTTTTATCTACTTTTTCTTCAATAACTGGTGTTCTATCTACATGCTTTTTAACAAACTCTTCAATAGCCTTTTTCTCCTCATCAGAAAGTTTATCAGCACTCTTTACATCCACTAATATCTTATTTTCAATATCTACAGACGCGTACTTGTAATAAACTACCATTTGCGGAATAAATTTTTGCCTCTTATTTTCAAAAATTAGAGAAACAAAATTCAGAAAAATATCATCACTGTATTTATTCAATGCTTCCTTAACAACACTCACTTTTTTCCAAACCTTCACCGTTGGATTATCAAAAAAACTTCTATAATTCTCATAAACAATATTCAAAATCTTTAAAAACTGGCCATATTCTTCCAATTTATTTAATTTTTCTCCAATCTTCAACAATGCACTAACATATTTTGAAGCAATAGTAGAATACCTCATTTTTCCTTCTCCTTTAACATTTTAATAAGGTATTCTCGTTTTGCCTTCTCATCCAATGTCCCTTTTAAGATCTTCATAGCAAGAACCACTGCTATTTCACCAACTTTTTGCTCAACTTCTTTTAACATTTCTTCTCTTTCTCTTTTTATCTCTTCTCTTGCAGCAGTAATTATTTTTTCTCCTTCAATTTCTGCTTTTTTCTTTGCATTTTGTACTATTTTTTCTGCTTCTTCTTTGGCTTTGTTTATTATAGAATCTGCATTTTCTCTCAATTTTCTCAATTCTTCTTGTGATTGTAATTTTAATTTCTCTGCTTCTTTTCTCAATTGCTCGGCTTTTTTTATTTCTCCTTCAATCTTTTCCTTTCTTTCATCCATAACTTGAAAATACTTATCGTATAAAAATACCTTTAAAACGTACAAAAGTAACAAAAAACTCATCAGTTGAATTACTGATGTCAAATTAATCTCAAACATATCCATAAATATCGCCTCACATTATAAGGTAAGAAGTATAAGAAATGCAATTAAAAGTGAGTAAATTCCTGTAGATTCTGCAACTGCGTCTGCAATCAACATACGTGTAGTAATTGTTCCAACCATTTCAGGTTGTCTTGCCATTGCATCCATTGCATGAGCACCTATGTTACCTTCACCTATACCAGGCCCAATAGCACCGATACCCATTGCCAACCCTGCACCAATTGCTTTTCCCATTATAACTAATGCATCTGCCAAGCTCTTTTCCATAACTACCAACCTCCTTATGATATTTTTTCTGAAATATATGCCACTGCAAGCATTGAGAACACCAAAGCTTGAACTAAACCAACAAAAATTCCAAAATACGCCCAATAGAAAACTGGCATAAATAGATATTTAACTAAATATGTCAAAATAAATGTTAAAATAGCTCCTCCACCAATATTTCCAAACAACCTCAAAGAGTGTGAAATAGGTTTTGCAAGTTCTCCTATTATATTCATAGGTAACATTATTGGCATAGGCTCAAGCCATGATTTCAACCAACCACCAAAACCTTTTGCTTTAATCGCAAAAGCATGACTTATCACAAAAACCATTAACGCATATGTCAAATTTGTATTTAAATCCGCAGTTGGTGAAAACCACGTATCTTGGAAAAGGGTAAACTTAACATGCCCATCAACTACGTTTACATTAAGTCCTGGCATTGCACCACCAATTATATTCGAGATTGATATATACAAAAATAACGTCGTGGCAATTGCAAATGTAGGTCTAACAAACTTTGGATCATCTATAACACTTTCTACAACCTCATACATAAAATCCATTATAGACTCTGCAAACGATTGTTTTCTGTCTGGAATAACTTTAAAATTCTTCCCCACACGTACTGCAAAAACTATCAATCCAATTATTATAGTCCAACTCATAATAATAGTAAGTGGATTTATCCTAGTATACCACGCTTTTTCATCTGAAAGCTGTATAATCCATCTATTGGCAAGCCCTTTTGTAACTTCAGCTGTATCTTTTGGAACAAAATATAATGCATTTATTATCCCCAAAACAGTATAAATTATCAAAAAAACTACTAGAAACCAACTAATCTTTTTTTTCACTATTTTCACCTCCAATCAGAAAACCCACTATATAAGCGCCTATTTTAACATTTATAAGTCCTAAAAAAACACCTAACAAAGCTAATACTTTCTCTTTAAACAATACACCCACTAATAGAAAAAGACTTGCAGAAAACAAATATCTTATGTAATAACCCTTTTTAGACCTTCTCTTTAAACCCAAATTAATTATATCGTAATAAAGAGAAATTACGTATAAAACAGCACCAATTGTACCTAAAACGTAACTAAAAATAAAACTTCGTTCATAATTTGTCAAAATCATTCCCAGCATCGTACCAATAATTCCCAAAATTATTATAACATTTACATATCTTTTAATCACCTTTTTCACGTCTGTCTACCTTCTCAACCTCTTTTAGCATCTGTCTTATGGCATTGTACAATCCTGAAATCGCGCCAAAAAAGAGAAATATGATAGTAAATAATTTTTCCGTATTAAAAATCTTATCCAAAAAATTTCCAATAAAATATGAAATTATTACATTTCCAAGGATAGTTGCACCAAATATAGTTACCAAATTCAACTTATTTAGTTCTTTAACTATATTGTTTTTCTTCATACTACAAAGATATCTCTTGGAAGACTTGACAAAACTTCACAACCATTTTCTGTTAACAATATATCGTCTTCTATCCTAATTCCAAATTTCTTTGGAAGGTATATACCAGGTTCCACTGTAACAATGGAATTTTTCGGAAGAGGTTCTCTATTTGCAAAACTTAATCTAGGTTCTTCATGAACCTCCAAACCAATACCATGTCCCAAAGAATGTCCAAAGTATTCGCCATATCCCTTCTCCGTTATATAATTCCTTGCTGCTTTGTCAATTTCCGCACCGGTTAACCCTGCACGTGCTATTTCGATGGCCTCTTGTTGTGCTTTCATAACTATGTTATGTACATTTTTTACCTCATCACTTGGTTCTCCTATACAAAATACGCGCGTCAAATCACTTGCATACCCATTAAAATACGCCCCCCAATCCACCACCACTGGTTCTCCAATCTCAATTTCTTTATCACTTGCTATACCATGCGGAAGCGCTCCTCTCCACCCAGACGCTACTATAGTCTCAAATGAAAACTTATCTCCGCCTAATAATTTTATTTGATATTCCAAATATGCTGCAACTTCTTTTTCTGTAATCTTCGGTCTTACTATTTCTAACGTCTTTTTAAAAGCCTCTTCTGCAATATATACAGCTTTTCTAATATCTTCAATCTCACCCTCTGTTTTTACAGCCCTTAATTTTAACAACTCAATTGAAACATCTACAAATTCAACATCTAAATGTCCTGCTAAATACTCAAAATGTTTTGTCAAAGTCCTATCTTTTTCTATTCCCACCCTATTTACATTCATCTTCTTTAAATACTCAACTATAATATCCAAAAAACGCTTATCTGATTTGTATTTCACAAGTTCAAACTCCGACTCCATTTTTGCCTGTTCCCAATATCTAGAATCAGTAATTATTATCCTTCTATCTTTTGAATAAATTACGCCGGAAAAACTTCCAGTAAAACCAGAAATAAACCTTGTGGTAGGTTTATTTGAGCCTTCAATGTTTAAAACTACAAGTACATCTAATTTCTTAGATAACAGTATATCATTTAAATCCATAATTTACCCCCTTTCAAATTCTTGGCGTGCCTGGCGGGATTTGAACCCGCAACCTCTGGATCCGGAGTCCAGGGCTCTCTCCAATTGAGCTACAGGCACTAAACCAATATAATTTTACCACCATTTTTTAAAAATTTATCCACAACATCTTTGAATTTTTCATTTGCAATAACCAAATTATATCTTTTTTCAATTGTATCTTCATTTCTGTAAACAAAATTTTTTTCTTTCATATGCAAAAACGCAATGGAAAAATTCCTAGTTAGAGCATCTCCTTTTTTACCCTTAACAGGAGAAACTTCATAGTAAAGTACATCTTCAACATCTTCACAATCAAATTCAACATCTAAAAATTTTTCAAGTACGAATTTCTGGGAAAGTATGGGGTTTTTAATATAGTCCATAAAGATCTGTCTGGCACTAAATGCATCGTCATCTTTTGCATTAAAAGATAAAGCCATCTTGGTGGTTAATCTTTCATCTATTAAAAATACATCCATGCCTTTTCTTTTTAATTTGTAAGCAAATTTTAAAACTTTAAAACTTTGCGTGGAATAATTTCCACTCATGGAAAGCGGTATACCCAAAACTACTTTTTGAAACTTTTCCAACAACTTATTCAATTGCGTGGTATTTACTGTTCCACTTTTTGATATAAAATTACTTCCAATAGCATATCCTGTTTTTTTATCTCCATAATCTAATGCTAAAATCATATTTCCCTCTAAATATTAAGATAAACATCGTACATCTCCCTTTCCTCGATCATCTTGTAAATATCTTTAATAGATGCATTTAAAAGTGTCATAGTGTATTTTTCAAAATAAGAAAGTTCCAACTCCCTTTCAAGAACCCTAAGTATTTTTTTGTCGTTTTTGTAATCAAGAATTGCATGTTTTAACACCTTTGGAGAAATATTTACATCCTTTGAAAAATCTATAAATTTATTTTTATTATCTATCTTTAAATTGTAAAATCTTAAAACTGCTTCTTCTAATTTTTTCCTATCTGGAAAAATTTTTAAAAGATGATTTTTTCTCTTTAAAGCATCTTCACCGTTATAATAAAGTTGCAAGATTACATAGGAATCACCAGATACTGCATCTATTAACTCTTTTATGCTTAACGGAAAATCAAATATTCTAACTTCTGCACCATTTTCTAACATTGAGGGTAATCCATCAGAATTAGTTGAAGAAACCAATTTTTTTATCCTTCCTTTTTTTATCAAACTACTAATAACACACTTTTGAAACGGTTTTAATATAGGACTGTAAAACACCAAATCTTTAAATTCATACCTTCTAGAAATTAATTTTTCATAAAACTTTGTTACATATGAATAGTTTGAAAACAAAAATGCAATTGAATTAATTTCGTGCTCAATTGTTTTCTTGGAATTCCGCTTATCTTCCAGTCCAAAATTTATCTTCTTTTCTTCGCAAAAAATTGGAATGCTACTTTCAAACTTATACAAACTCGTAACAACAAAATCTTTTTCCCCCAATTTTTTTAATAATTTTTCATATAACTCATACGACAGTGAAGACAAAATCTGTATTTCATTCAAAATTATGAAGTCAAAATCATCCAAAGGAATTTTACCTTCAGTAATCATTATAGGGTTTGTAATAACATGTTTTGAATAATTTCTATTTAATGAGTTAACAAAAGTTATTCCATCAGGTGAATGCCTGGACAAACTTTCATAAACATGCAAAGCCTCGATATTTGTTGGATTTATCACTAACGTTCTACCTTTATTCATTAAATAAAGCAAAAAAGCGTTCCTAGTCAACAAATCTGATTGCAAAACAAATGGTTTTTCTTTAAAAAGGTACTTTTCAATTCTCTCATACCTTTGGGAAAGTTCACTACTATCCCAAAAATCCCTAAATTCGTCTCCTTTTTGGCTTTTCCAATCGTTTGTAAAGGAATATATAAAGTATTTATCTTTATAATCTTCCTCATACTCAGAAGAAATTTTAAAATCCAAGATATTTAAAAATGGACCAACACCATTTTGTCTTATGTTAGCCACAATATCCAACGAAGTTAAAACCGCGTGAATAGCTGGAATATCATAATAGTTCTTTTTTAAACCAAATCCTATTCCTTCAATGGTATTTTTATTTTTACTCTTTAACACCATTCTTACATTTGCTCCAAAATTTCCAAAGAACCTTATTCTTTCAACCAAATTATTTTTTATCAAAAAAACAGGTTCAGGATTCCCATGTCCAAACGGCTCCAAATAACTTAAAGCCTTTATTACATCATTTCCCACATCATCTAAATCCAAAACAGCATCTACTTCCAATTTAGAATCCACTTCAAAATGGCTATCACCAAATTTTTTTGAAATTGCATCGATAAGCTCGTTAATTTTTTCTTGTCTTATACTAAATCCAACTGCCATAGGATGTCCACCAATTTCCTCAAAGTACTCGGAAAACTTGGAAAGTACTTCCAAAATATCAACACCATCTACACTTCTACCAGAACCCCTGCCAATTCCCTCTTCAAGTGATACAACAAGAGAAGGTTTATTGTACTTTTGTACAAGCTTTGTAGCAACAATTCCTAAAACACCCGCATGCCATTTTTCGCCAGCGACGATCAAAATAGGTAAATCTTTTATCTTTGAACTTTCTATTTTGTTAACAGCCTCTTTAAATATCTTATTTTCTATCTCTTGCCTTGTAAAGTTATATCCCATTAAAATCTCTGCAAGTTGTTCAGCAGACGAAAGATTATTAGTTGTAATCAGTTTATAAGCATCCTCTGCGGAATACAATCTACCTGCTGCATTGAGCTTGGGAGCTAACCTATAACCAATATCTTGACTGGTAATATTTGTAATATTAAGTTTTTTCATAAGTTGCACAAGACCAATCCTATCTGTTTCATTGAGTTTTTTCAATCCTTCTTTTACAATATACCTATTTTCATCGACCAGATCCACCATATCCGCTATTGTTCCAAGTGCAACTATATCCAAGACTTCATTGATTTCTTCATCTTTAAGGTTTAACTCTTGTCCCAATGCAGAAATTAGCTTATACGCCACACCAACACCCGCAAAGTCCCTAAAAGGATACATTTCATCTTCCCTTTTTGGATCAACAACCGCATGAGCTTTCGGAATTTCATCCTTAATAGTATGGTGATCAGTTATTATTACATACATTCCCAACTCTTTTGCCCGTTCTACAGCTTCAAAACTCGTTATACCACAATCTACACTTAACAACACCTTAAACCCGTTCTTATAGAATCTCTCCACAATTTCAGGTTGTATACCATATCCCTCATCAAGACGATTAGGTATATAGTAATCCACCTTCCAACCATACTTAGAAAGGAAAGATACTAAGGTCGCAGTACCCGTTATACCGTCTACATCATAGTCTCCATATACAAAAACAGGGTATCCTTTTTCACGGGCAAGTAAGAGATATTTAACAGCTTTATCCATATCTTTCAATAAAAATGGAGAGCGCAAATCGTCTTTTGATGGATTGATAAACTTATACGCATCTTCAGGTGTAAGATAACCTCTGGAAACTAGTAACTGTGCCGTAAGTAGAGGAATATCCAATTCCTCAGCCAACTTTTCTGAAAGTTCGATATTAATTTTTTTCAATTCCCATTTCACTATTCTACTCCTTCCTTTTTTTATTTTTTTACTTTTGTATTTATTTTACCATATTAAAAATATTTTTAGAATAGTGTATAATATAACTATAGTAATATAGTAAGTGTTCCAAGTTCCACCAGCACCAAAGTTCTAATCTAAAAGAACCGCAAAAAAACGAGGAGGTGGAATTATGAGGAACACCTATTATTGGCTTGTACTTCTTGGAGACTCGGAATACCATATTTTACCTATCCTTTTTGTTCCCTCTCAATCACATGTAGATGCACTATTGGAAACCATATACAAAAACAAACTAATCAATTTTCAAGTAAAAAAAGTAATGTTTTCGGATAATTTTGAATCTGTTAAAGAAGTTACCATGAAATATGCAAATTAAGGAGTGATTAAATTTGGTTACAAACGGTATTGCATACAACGCTAGGGTAAGGTTTTCGGTTATTGATAGTACAAATATTATCCAAGAGATAACAAATAAACATTCTCTTTCTCCCATCACAGCCGTTGCCCTTGGAAGATTGTTAACAGGCGTTTCACTTATGATTCCATGGCTTTCACAAAGCGAAACACTTACTTACATAGTTGAAGGAAGTAACAAGATAAAATATATTGCTGCTCAAGCAAAAAACAACGGAGATGTAAGGGGATATGTTACACCCAAAGTGGTAGAAACACTTTTAAACAAAGACAATAAATTTGATATCAAAAAAGCAATAGGTAAGGGAACTTTAAAAGTTGTAAAGGACTTAGGTTTAAAAACCCCTTATGTTACACCATCCAAATTAGTTAGTGGTGAAATAGCAGAAGATTTAGCTCATTACTTTGCCACTTCTGAACAGATTCCAAGTGCTATAGCTTTAGGAGTCTTAGTGGACAAAAATGGAATTAAACGTGCTGGTGGAATTATTATTCAAATATTAGATAAATCCCTTTCACAAAAAAGCATTATAGAAATTGAAACAAAATTCAAAGAGATTACTCCAATAACTAACTTTTTGGAAAATCATTCCGCAATAGATGCATTAGAGTATATCTTTGGTGATAAAATTGAAAAAATAGAAAAACACAACGCCCAATTTAAATGTAGTTGTTCACATGAAAAAGCCATAGATTCAATAAGATTATTAAAAATTGAAGAATTAAAAGAAATTTTAGAAAAAAATGAAGACGTGGAAGTTGAATGTAAATGGTGTAGTACAAAATACATTGTTAAAATTCCAGAGATTATGAAAATCTTGGAGGAAAAAAATGAGCATCTCATCTAAAGTTACGTACATTGCCACTTTAATTTCAACTACAATTTTAGCTTTGGTATTAATATTTTTGTACTCTACTATAGATTCGCTAATGATAAAATTCACAAAAGAAGATTTGCTAAAAGTAAATCCAAAGGGACATATGATGCAACCTTTTATGAGAAGAGATATATACATATTAAGGAATAATATTTTAATTTCGGATCCCTATAACATAGGGATTGTTAAAAAAGAAGGGAAAGTAAAAATAAGCGATAGAACTTATTTATTTGTAAAAAAGCAAAACACCATTTTTGGAAAAGACATTACACCCATTGAAGAATTCATATTAAACATTAAAAAAAAGATCATCATTTTATTTTTAATATCTATTGCATTGATAAGTACACTCACCTATTTTATAACTAAAAAATCGTTAAAACACTTACATGACTTTGTAAGTAAAATTTCAAAACTAACAGGAAACGATCTCAACTACAGATTTATAAATCCACACACCAACGACGAAGTTGAAGAACTCGTTGAAAAATTCAACGAGTTAATGGATAAAATTGAAAAAAATTACAAATTACAAGAGGAATTTGTTTCAAATGTTTCTCACGAATTAAAAACCCCTATAGCAAACCTAATTGGTTATTCAAAAATGCTACAAAGATGGGGCATGAAAAACAAAGAGATTTTAAAAGAAAGTATTGAAAACATTGTACAATCTGCAAATAAAATGAGAGAATTAGTTGAAAATATGATAATGATTTCAAAAAATTACGAACTTGAAAAAGAACAAATAGATCTAAGACCTTTTATTGAAGGTATTATAACAGACAACAATGTGGTAATATCCGGGGATGGTACTATAGAAGCAAACAAAGAAGCCCTGGAAATTGTCATTAAAAATTTGATCAAAAATGCATTAATACACGGAAAACCTCCTGTTGAAATCTTACTCCAAAAAGACAAAATAGAAATTAAAGATCATGGGCAAAACATACCAAAAGAACTTAAAGAAAAAATTTTTGAAAAATTTTCAAAATCTAGAACTTCAAAAGGTCATGGATTGGGGTTGTATATAGTTAAAAAGTTATGCAATCAAATGGGATTAAATGTGTATTTGAAAAACTCAACTCATACTACATTTGTTATCGAAAGGAGTGAAAGATATGAAATCTGATATCGAAATTGCAAGGAAAGCAAAATTAAAAAAAATATCGGAAATAGCAAAGGAAATAGGTGTCGATGAAGAATACATTGAACCATACGGAAAATTCATTGCAAAAGTAAATCTAAATTTCTTAAAAAAAATAAGCGAAAGAAAAGATGGAAAACTCATATTAGTAACTGCTATAACCCCGACTCCCGCAGGTGAAGGGAAAACTACAACGAGTATTGGTCTTTCAATGGCATTAAACAAATTGGGAAAAAAATCCATAGTAACGTTAAGAGAACCATCACTTGGACCTGTTTTTGGTATTAAAGGTGGTGCAGCAGGTGGTGGATATTCTCAAGTGCTTCCCATGGAAAATATAAACTTACACTTTACAGGAGATATTCATGCTATTTCATCTGCACACAACCTAATATCCGCTGTAATAGATTCACACATTAAATTTGGAAATGAATTAAAAATAAATCCCGCGAAAGTATTCTGGAAGAGAACAATGGATATGAATGATCGTGCACTAAGACAAATCGTTGTAGGACTTGGTGGGAATACAAATGGTCTTCCAAGGGAAGATGGATTTATAATAACCGCTGCATCGGAAATAATGGCGATACTCTGTCTTGCAAAAGACTTAAAAGATTTAAAAGAAAGACTTGGAAATATAGTACTTGCAGAAAGCTTTGATAAAAAACTAATAAAAGTCAAAGATTTAAAAATAGAAGGCGCTCTTACAGTACTTTTAAAAGATGCAATTAAACCAAATCTTGTACAAACAATAGAAAACACACCGGCGTTTATTCATGGCGGACCTTTTGCAAATATTGCTCATGGTACAAATAGCATAATATCTACAAAAATGGCGCTAAAATTAGCAGATTACGTCGTTACTGAGGCGGGATTTGCCGCAGATTTAGGTGCAGAAAAATACTTAGATTTTGTCACACAAGTTGCCAAATTCAATGTAAATGCTGTTGTATTGGTAGCAACAATAAAAGCATTAAAATACCATGGTGGGGTAAATAAAAATGATTTGTCCAAAGAAAATGTAGACGCAATGCTAAAAGGTATGGATAATCTAAAAACACACATTGAAAATTTAAAACTCTATAACGTACCAGTAGTAGTAGCATTAAATGTATTTCCAACAGATACCGAAAATGAATTAAAAGCATTTTCAAATAACTGTAACGCTCCACATGCATTTTTAAGGGCATTTCAAATGGGAAGTGAAGGTGCAATAGATCTTGCAAAGCTTGTAACTGAAAACATCTCAGAAATCCCACATACACCAATTGTAAATTTCAATATGTCCATAGAAGAGAAACTTGAAACACTTGCAACAAAAATCTATAGGGCAAAAAAAGTTATATACACAGATAAAGCAAAGAGTAAATTAAAATTCCTAAAACGCCATGGATTTGAAAACTTACCAGTAATTGTCGCCAAAACTCAATCAAGTATATCTGATGACCCCAAGAAAATAAACGCACCAAAAAATTATGATTTTACAATAAGGGATTTTGAATTATCCGCTGGTGCTGGATTTGTAGTAGCTCTAGCTGGTGAAATAATGAGAATGCCAGGACTTTCGAAAATTCCAAACGCAACTAACAT
This sequence comes from Thermosipho sp. 1244, assembly GCF_018588215.1. Taxonomy (NCBI): domain Bacteria; kingdom Thermotogati; phylum Thermotogota; class Thermotogae; order Thermotogales; family Fervidobacteriaceae; genus Thermosipho; species Thermosipho sp. 1244. The sequence continues at coordinate 37,233 of NZ_LNGA01000006.1, read as the reverse complement.
AGATATAGACGAAAATGGAAATATAATAGGATTATCCTAAGCTGGTCATACGACCAGCTTTTTTATTTTTAAAGCATAATTTAGTAAAAAAAAGAAAATACAAATATTTTGCCTGGAAAATGATTTATGTTAGGATTTTCACAAAATATCGGCGTTGAAAAATTAAGCATTTTAAGTAATAATTTAGGTGTACTACAACACAATAGGGAGGTTTAAAAAATGAAATTAAGCGAATTAGGCAAATTAGAAGCACCAGGTCCACTCTATAAAATGGCACAACACCAATTTTTAAAAGCAGCAAAACTCATGGATTTAGATCCAAACATTGGAAATTTTTTGCTTTGGCCACAAAGATCGTTGATAGTACATTTTCCAGTAGTAATGGATGATGGTAGAGTAGAAATATTTGAAGGATATAGAGTTCAACACAATACGGCAAGAGGTCCTGCAAAAGGTGGTATAAGATATCACCCTGAAACAAATTTAGACGAAGTTTCCTCACTTGCATTCTGGATGACATGGAAATGTGCTGTTGTTAACCTTCCATACGGTGGAGGAAAAGGTGGAGTTAGAGTTGATCCCAAAAAGCTCTCCGAAAAGGAACTTGAGAAATTAAGTAGAAGATTCTTCTCTGAAATTCAAATGATGGTAGGTCCAACAAAGGACATCCCAGCACCTGATGTAAACACCAACGCAAAGATAATGGCTTGGTATATGGACACCTACAGCATGAACTCAGGTAATACAACACTTGGAGTCGTAACAGGTAAACCTCTTGATCTTGGTGGTTCAGAAGGAAGACCAGAAGCAACAGGCCGTGGTGTTTCAATCAGTGCAGCAGAAGCATGTAAAGCACGTGGTATAGACATTTCCAAAGCCAAAGTAGCAATTCAAGGTTTTGGTAACGTAGGTTCGTTCTCTGCAAAGATACTTTCAGAAGAATACGGTGCAAAAATAGTAGCAGTAAGCGATGTAAGTGGTGGACTTTACAATGAAGAAGGATTTGATGTTAACGATTTAATCAAATATAGAGATGAAAACGGTGGATTAATCAAGGGATATCCAAAAGGAAAACCAATCTCAAACGAGGAATTACTCACATTAGATGTTGATATCTTAGTCCCAGCAGCACTTGAAAATGCAATCACTGGAAAAATTGCAAAAGACGTCAAAGCAAAGATAATAGTCGAAGGTGCAAATGGTCCTACAACAGAAGAAGCAGAAGAAATCTTAATTGAAAAAGATGTACTTGTAGTTCCAGATATTCTAGCAAACGCTGGTGGTGTTACAGTATCTTACTTTGAATGGGTACAAGACCTTCAAAGCTTCTTCTGGGATGTAGATGATATAAGAAAGAAATTACATAAGATTATGACTAAATCCTTCAGCGAAGTATACGCAACAAAACAAAAATACAACACAGATATGAGAACAGCTGCTTACATTGTGGCAATTGAAAGAGTTGCAAAGGCAGTCAAAAAAAGAGGATACTTCCCAATGTAAAAAATACCCGGGGTTATTCCCCGGGTTTGTTTTTAAAAAAAGGAAGGCGTACGCCCTCCCTTTATACTCTTTGACTGATCAAATCAATAATATCCTTAACCGTATTGATTTTAGAAAGATCCGAATCTTCTACTTTAATTCCAAGCTCATCTTCAAATGCCATAACTAAATCTACCATATCTAAAGAATCTGCCCCTAAATCATCTGTTAAACTTTTTTCTTCCGTAACTTCATTAACATCTACTCCAAGTTGTTCGGCTATAATTTCTTTGATTTTTTGCACTTTTTCCATAATACTCACCTCCCACTATGCAAAATATTACCACATTTAAAAGTTAGTGTCAAGTAAAAATGTTAAACTTGTTTAATTGTAACAATAAAATGAAAGCCAGTGTGTTTACTGGCTTTTTTAATCATAATTCGATAAATAATTTTGCCAGTTTACCAATAAATGTCTCTTCTTTTATATCATTAATTTCTGGTTCATAGCTTAAAAGCTCCATTAACTGTAAAATAAAATTAGGTAGATTCTCTGTTTTTTCAAAATTTTCCCAAAAATCATCCAAAGAGGTCTTTGTGTACTCAAGTATATTAATCATTTTTTTTAAAAGTGGAATATTTATATTCGAAAGCTGTTCTAGTACTTTTTCAATTATCTCAGAAAAAGGCATGCCACCAAATACTCTACCAAAATAAATGATTTGAATTACTTTGTAAAACACCACTGCTTCGTCTATATCAAAGAGTAAAAATGAAGATTTGGCTAGATTCTTCTCTATTAAAATTGGATCGGCACCAGCAATATATCCACTTGAAATAACAAGTGCTATCCTTTGGTTAAAAGGAAAATTCCTATACCTTTCAAGTTCTCCTAAAATAACCTCTCCCTCATCGTTGGTAAAATCAAATACATACTCAAGTTCTTTAAAAGGAAAGTGGATTTTTTCTAACTTACTCTCTATCAAATCTTTCTCTTGCCTAACCTTTCTTAAAAAAGCAACATATTCTGGATCAAATTTTTCTAATTCGTTTAAAATAAAGTCTTTATATCCATCAATAAATAACAAAGATTTTAAATAATTTTCCCTGTAATCTTCACCTGCAAGCTTTAAACTCTCACTTGCTTCTTCATATAACCCCAATAATTTTTGCTGCAATCCCAACTCGTTGTAAACCTCAAAAGACGGGAAGTTTTTGGATAACTCTTTTAACACCTGCAACGCTTGAAGATGTTTTCCAAGTTTTGACAACGTATATGCCAGATTATACGCAATCTCCGGTTTATACTCAATTGACAAACCATCTTTAAAAACTTTCTCTGCTTTTTCAAATCTTTGTGTGGTATTGTACAAAACACCTAATCTAAGAAAAATTTGAGGTAATTTTTCCACCTTCAAAGCTGCTTGATATGCAATTTCCGCATCTTTATACTGACCATTTTCAAAATACGCATCACCCACTTTTAACAAGGGAAGTGCAAAGTCCTTGTTAATCTCAAAGGCTTTCATATACATTTCAACGGATTCATCGTATTCTTTCTTTAAATACAAAACATTCCCAAGTTCGTAATATCCCAAATAAAAAGTGGGATTAAGCGAGATAGAACGTTTTAATTCAACTTCTGCATTATCGTAATCTCCAAGTTTTGAAAATAATAATCCATAATAAAAATGGTACCTGTAATCATACATTACATTTTTTGCCTTTTCCAAAAATTTTCTCGCTTTTTCATAATTTTCATCGTTTAAGAGTTCTTTAAACTTTTCATAATAAAAATAGGTAAGGTAAGATGCCCAATATTCATTTTTCTCAACAGAATATTGAGCCTCTAATCCCCTTAGTATTACATCTAGTGGAATCTTGTTAATCTCGCTAATTAAAGGCATATCCTCAGCTAAAATGGGTAATTTAACGGGTAAATTCTGCTCTTTTGCAATTTCTGGCTTTACAGGTAAATACACAATTGCCTTGATTTTATCATCTCCTTATCCTATACCTCCAAATTTTCTACCTGAAATTACGTGAAAGTGTATATGTGGGACTTCTTGCCCCGCGCTCTTTCCATTGTTTTGCACTATTCTATATTCCTCGAATCCAAATTTATCGCTTAATTCCTTTATTATGTAAAACATCTTCCAAAAACGTCTTTGATCATCTTCAGATAACTCGTGTAACCTTTCTACATGCTTTTTGTAAATAACCAAAAGGTGAAGCGGTGCAACGGGTTTTATATCTTTTATGACTATAAAATCTTCATCTTCGTACACCTTTTCAGAAGGTATCTCATTTCTTATTATTTTACAAAAAACACAATCCATATTTATCCCTCCTTATAATTCCACTATTTGCTCAACTTTTGGACCTACTGAAATATAACTAATCTTTCTTTCCAATTCCTTTTCCAAGAAATTTACAAAATCCAAAAATTCTTGTGAATCATGGGTTTTCCATCCCTTAAAATATTCATATATAGGCTTTGCTCTATAAAGAAGTGACATACTATCTATTTTTGTTATTTTTTCTCCATCTACGTCGTATCCTACACAAACTGGTATTTTTTCAAAACCGTTTAAGATATCACTCTTTGTCATAACTAATTCAGTAGCACCAGAAACCTTAATCGCGTATTTCATTAAAGGAATATCTAACCATCCACATCTTCTAGGCCTTCCCGTTGTCGCACCAAACTCATGTCCCATTCTTCTAAGATGTTCTCCTTCTTCACCAAGTGCCTCACTTGGAAATGGTCCATTCCCTACCCTAGTAAGGTATGCTTTGAAAACCCCTAAAAACTTATTTATTTTGACAGGATATCCAACTCCATTTTGAATACCCGTTGTGTTACAATTTGTTCCTGTAACAAATGGATAAGTTCCAACATCTACATCTAACAAAACCCCTTGTGTGCTTTCAAATAAAGTCTTATTGTTTTCAATTAAGTCTACTATCTTTCCATGTGGAACAACAAATTTTTTAATACTTTCATAAGCCTTTAAAATACAATCATACCCATCTACTTCTATTCCATACATTTCTTTGTAAAAGTTTGATAAAAAATTCCACTTATCTACAAAATCGTATTCAAAATCTGCAATTCTCAAACCTATTCTGTGCACTTTATCCGCATATGCAGGTCCTATACCTTTTTTCGTTGTTCCAACCGCGCTTTTTCCTTTTGTCTCTTCTATTTTTTTATCCAATAACTTGTGATGTGGTAATACTACATGTGTCAAATCAGAAACATACAATTTTGGTTCTTTTCCCTTTTTCTCTTTATATTCTTCAATTTCTTTCACAAGTTGTTCAATATCAAGTACCACACCGTTTGAAATAATTGCGCCAATATCGTATTTTAAGTGTATTGATGGAAGTAAATGATGTATCATTTTAAAATTTTCATATTCCACAGTATGTCCCGCGTTACTTCCTCCACTATACCTTACAACAAAATCATAACCTTTTGAAAAAAAAGTCGTCACCTTTCCCTTTCCTTCATCCCCCCACTGCAAACCAAAAAGCACACTTTTCAAATTAATTCACCTCACTTAAAAGTTTTCTATACTCGAAAATTTATCACTCTTTGTGTTTTCTATATTTGACAGTCTTTTAAATACCTTTGATCTTATAAGCTCAAGTTTTTTTATACTAGTATTAAAAATCTTAGCGATTGAATACATTTCCATATTTAAATTAACCACGATATTTTCCTTACCATGAAAATACGTCCCCCTTTTCAAAGAAAGCATTTCTATATTTGAATGAGTCATTACAACTCTTGAAAAATCACTTGCATTAAAACTTTGAGATGAGAGAGAAAAAATCTCCATATTAGTTAATCCTTCTGCCATAAAAGTGTTGTTGTTTAACTTGTTAATAATTACCTTTCTTGTGTTTGCAATATTTAAATTAGTAATTGTAGAATTTTCCAATACCAATAGTCCTACATGTTCTACATTTAACTTGTCTACTGTTGAATCCTTAATAACCACTAAATTTGTTTTGCTTAAATTTAATATTGGTAAATTTATGTCTTTTAGAAAAACCAATTTTCCGCCATTTGATGAAACTTCACCTTTATACTCCCTTCCTTCAAGATAAAATGTTCCATTTCCTTCAACTTCAAATTTCAAGTTCCCCGTAAAATTTACATTCTTTGGAACATACACTGTACCCTTTACAACCATATTTCCAACACCTATAGTTTTTAATTCAACGTTCTTCTCAAGAAGCAAAGCAGATTTTTCCGGAACAAGAATTTTTCCCACAATCTTGTAAGGAGATTTTGAACTCAAAAGTATATTCTTATCAAATATTCCAGATATAGGAGTTTTTGAATCAAGCGGTGTAATATTTTCTACACTGGGAGGAATGTAGATAAAATTTCCTACATTTCCCGCATCATCCATACCACAGACAACCAGAGGATCAACATCATACCTCTTAACCGTTTTTTCAAGTTTTTTTTCAAAAAAATTCAATCTACTATTATAATCTACTTCATATACCGGTGTTTTAAATATTACGAGATTTGGATCTCTTATTGAAAAATTCACTAAAGTAGGAGGAACCGTATCAACTATGATCTTAAACAAGAATTCTTGATAACTTCCCACCAATCTCAACGAGTGTGCCCCATCCTCAAAATCAAGTCCATTAACCCTATTCTCTGTTATTGGAATTCCATCAAAAAAACCTAGTAGTCCCTCAAATTCAATATAAACATCTTCTTTTCCTATATACCGAGGGATGTTTAACGAAAACATACTCAAAGATATCAATAAAATGACTAGTATCGTTTTTTTCACATTATACCTCCAAACTTTCCCCTGGTCTTAATACTACACAATCTACATTTAATTTTTCAACTTCCAATTTAAATTTATCTACATCAGCTTTTATCACATCCCAGGTGTTATAATGCATAGGTATTACCATCTTTGGTTGTATAAACTCTACAGCTTTTACGGCATCATCTACATCCATAACAAAATTTCCACCAATTGGCAAAAGTGCAATATCCACACCCTTTAAAAGTTCCATATCCTTAGTAAGCCCTGTATCTCCAGCATGGTATATAGATTTTTCACCATATATTACAAATCCACCTGGATTACCCCCATATATGATGTCACGTCCTTCTATTATTCCAGAACCGTGAAGTGCAGGAGTCATCTTTAACTTTCCAAATTCAAAATTTGTTGCCCCTCCAATATGCATTGGATGTACTTTCCTCACACCTTTTGATTGTAAATAATTGCATATTTCAAAATTTGAAATAACTGTGGCATTGAATTTTTCGGAAAGCTCTACAGTATCACCTATATGATCCCCATGTCCGTGAGTTACTAATATATAATCAATCTTTGGTAACGAAAAATTCCTAGGAAAAGATGGATTCCCTGTAATAAATGGATCAATTAAAATATTCTTCTTAGTTTCCAATAAAAAAACCGCATGACCCAAAAAGGTGACTCTCATATTTTCGCCCTCCTTTTTACTCTTCAACATTTAAAATTATACTCTAAAATAACTTTAAGTTGCAAGAGATTTTTTATTAATTTCGTGATAAAATCAATTAGGGGGTGAAAAAGTGAAGTTAGATCTACTTTTTGCCGAAATAGGATCAACAACAACGGTGGTTACGGCATTTCACAATTTAGACGGTAATGTAAAAATTGTAGGACAAGGTGAACACTGGACAACTGTCAATGAAGGTGATGTAACAATAGGTATTGAAAGGGCAATTGGAAAATTAAAAGAAAAAATCGGTGAAAAAAAACTAACTTGGGATAAATTTGCAGCATCTAGCAGTGCTGCAGGGGGATTGAAAATGACTGTACACGGTCTTGTGTATGACATGACCGTGCGTGCTGCACGAGAAGCTGCATTAGGTGCAGGCGCAGTTATTAAATACGTTACGGCGGGAAAAATGGACGACTTTCACATACAAAAAATTAAAGAAATCCAACCAAAACTCATACTTCTTGCGGGTGGTGTAGATTACGGTGAAAAGGAAACGGTGATCCACAATGCAAAAGTTCTATCAAAATTGGATTTAGATATCCCAATAATTTACGCGGGGAATGTTGCAGTTGCAGAACAGGTGGAATATATACTTAAGAATTCTGGAAAAACTGTTTTTATTACGGAAAATGTATATCCAAAAATTGACCAACTCAATGTAGAACCTACAAGGAATATAATAAAGGAAATATTTGCCCAACACATAACCAAAGCCCCGGGAATGGAAAAAATATATGAAATTGTAGATTACAATATCCACACAACACCTGGTGCTGTTATGAGAACTACCCAACTTCTTTCTGAAATTTACGAAGATGTCCTTACCATAGATATTGGTGGCGCAACAACCGATGTAGATTCAGTAACAGAGGGAAGTAACGAAATACAGGAATTAATGATAGCACCAGAACCAAAGGCAAAACGCACTGTAGAAGGTGATTTAGGGTTATTCGTAAACGCGCGCAATGTAATCAACCTTATAGGCGAAGAAAATTTAAGACTTGAATTTCCAAATTTGTCCGAATTAAAAACAAGAATATCTCCATATCCAAAAACAGATGAAGATGAAAAATTTATCGCAAAACTTGCACTGTATTGTTTTCAACAAGGTATCAGAAGACACGTGGGAATTAAAAAACATATATACACACCACTTGGCAGAAAACTAATAGCCGAAGGAAAAGATTTAACAGCCATTAAGTATTTATTTGGCACAGGTGGATTTTTAAGCCGCTCAAAATATGCACCACAAGTTTTAAAGTCTATAAATAATCTCTCTAAGTTACATCCGATGGATCTTTTACCACAAAATAAAGTAAAGATATTTAGGGATAAATATTATATATTTGCAGCTATCGGTGTAATATCTACGGAAATAGATAAAGACTTTGGAAAGAAAATCCTAGAAAAAGATATAGAAGAGATTGGAGGTTAAACAATGTATGAAAATGAAAAAGTATTAGTTATCCCAACTAAAGAAGTAGAGAAATTATGTAACAAAAAAACAGGCCTAATTAAAGTCCCAGAATATGATATAATTTCAATAATAAAAGAATATGGTAAATTCGTAGATAGAAATACTGCAGAAAACGATGAAGCAATTAGACAAGTAATTCCATATATAATTTTAAGGGAAAACAACAAATTTCTCCTCTTTAAAAGAACTACTGCCCAAGGAGAAAAAAGATTGCATAATAAAATTACAATAGGTGTTGGAGGACATATAAATACAGAAGACTCTGTAGATCCTATTGAAGCTTTAAAGAAAGGGATGTTAAGGGAAATAAATGAAGAAGTAGATGTAGAAATCAAAAATATAGAGTATTTAGGATTAATCAATGTAACTGACAATCCGGTAAGTAGAGTACACGTAGGGCTTTGTTATATTGCAGATGTTAAGTATTTTGGTTTAAAGGAAAAGGAAAAATTCATTGAAATATTTTCAAATAACCCAGGCAAATATTTTGAGGAGATGGAAGGATGGAGCAAAGTAGTGGTGCAATCGTTAGATCATATGCAAAAATAAATCTCTTCCTTGATGTCATAAAAAAACGCAGTGATGGATACCATGAGATTTTATCTCTATTTCAAAATATATCCCTTTATGATCGCTTAATAATAACAAAAATCGATAGAGGACTTGAAATAAAATCAAACGTGGATATAGAAAATAACATATTGTACAAAACTTGGGATATTTTTTGCTCAAAATTTAAAGAACCAGAATTTGGCCTTAGAATAACTCTTGAAAAAAATATCCCCATGCAAGCAGGATTAGGTGGTGGAAGCTCAAACGCAGCGGCTTTGTTATTTTATTTATCTGATCAAATTGGAATTCACAAAAAACAGATATTAAACATAGCCTCAGAAATAGGAAGTGATGTTCCATTTTTTCTTTTTGGCGGAACGGCTATAGTAAAAGGAAAAGGCGAAATAATTGAACCTTTAGCTCCATTAACTGGTTATAAAGTGAATATAATTACATCTAACGGTATTTCCACAAAAAAAGCATATCAAAGCTTAAATCCCACTTTATTTGGTAAGGCGCCATGTTCACCATACATACTTTATGAAGCGTATAAAAATAGAAATATAACCGAAATAAAAAGATGTACATACAATATATTCGAAAAAATAGTGACGAAAGCCAATAAAGAAATTTCACAAAATCTAAAAAAACTAAAAAAAACTTCTTTAATATCTGCACTAACAGGTAGTGGTAGTGCAGTATACGGTATCTCATTTAAAGAAGGTGAATTTAAATTTATTCCAAGGGGGATTGAATATGAAAAAGTTAAGCTATAAAGATTTAACTTTAAAAAATTCTATATTCCCAAGAGTAAATTCTTCGAAAAATATAAACCCATGCGAAACGTTTATTGGACGAGAAGATGCATTCAAAGCTATGCAATTTGGTCTTTCTATGAAACAAAAGGGATATAACATATTCATAGTAGGTCCAAGTGGCACTGGAAGAAAATCTTTTGCTATTTCATTTGCAAAAAAATTTTCCAAGAAAAAGAAAAATTACCACGATTTGGTCTATACCATTGATTTAGATGAAGCATACGCTGCAAAAGCCATAATACTTCCACCAGGTGAAGGAAAGAAACTAAAGGAAAAGTTAGAAAACATTTCAGAAGACATATTCAAAAACATACAAAAAACATTTGAAAGTGAAGAATACGAAGAAAAAAAGAAAGAATTGGAAATGGAATACGAAGAAAAAAAAGAAAAAATTTTAAGTGAACTCTCCAAAAAAGCAGTAAGATTGGGATTTGTAGTAAAACTTACTCCCACGGGCATCGTTTACGCTCCACAAATGGATGGAAAACCATTAGCCCCAGAACAATTTGAACAACTACCTGAAGATATAAAAAGAAATTACGAAGAAAACGCAAAAAAACTGGACCACTTAATCTCAGGTGTATTATATCAACTAAGAAAAATCGATATGGAGTATAGAGAAAAGTTCAACGATTTGGACAAATATGCAACTTTATTCTCCATTGATTCGCTCTTTGAAGAGCTTAAAGAAGAATTTAAATACTCTGAAAAACTTTTAAATCACTTTGAAAAATTGAAAAGTCATATAGTAAAACAAAGTGTTAAAGTTAAAAATTTTGAAGAATGGAAGGGATATATAAAACACATCTTAACCGTAAATTTAATTGTAGATAACTCAAATTTAAGCAGTGCTCCTGTTGTTTTTGAAAATAATCCCACTTATCCAAACTTATTTGGTAAAGTAGAATACATATCAAAATCCGGAGTGTTATACACAGATTTTTCAATGATTAGAAGTGGCGCTATCCACAGGGCAAATGGTGGGTATTTAATTTTAAATGCCGAAGATATACTTAAATTTCCATATGTTTGGGATAAGTTGAAAAAAACACTAATTTCCAAAAAAATTACCATTGAAAATATTGATAGTGCATACGGAATAAACCCTACAATAACATTAAAACCCGAACCAGTTGATTTAGATTTAAAGGTAATAATAATTGGAACACCAGAGTTATATTATATACTCTACGAATACGACGAAGACTTTAAAAAGTTATTTAAAGTCAAAGTTGAGTTTGATTGGGAAATGAACGCAACAAAGGAAAATATAAAACAATATTATTCGTTTATATCAAGCGTAGTCAAAAATAATGAACTTAACCCTTTAAATTCAAAAGCCTTAAAAAGGGTAGTATGGTATTCAATGAGACTTTCGGAAAACAAAGATAAACTTTCCATGAAGATGGGAGAAATATCAAGCCTTATAATAGAATCGGATTACTATTCAAAACTACGAGATGCAGATACAATAACAGAAGAAGATATCCTCAATGCGATAAAAAATAGGGAAAATAGAGTTCGGTTAATTATGGACAAGTACGACGAAGCACTCAAAAAATACGAAATAATGATAGAAACCCAAGGAAAAGTAGTGGGGCAAATAAACGGACTTACAGTAAGTCACTTTGGAGATTTTTCATTTGGTATGCCTGTAAAAATAACCGCCAAAGCATATGTTGGAAATACCGGAATAATCGATATTCAAAGGGAATCAGATTTAAGTGGTAATATACACAGCAAAGCGGTATTAACTCTAATGGGATATCTAGGTTGTAAATACGCAACTGAATTCCCATTATCACTTGGAATATCTATAAGTTTTGAGCAAGTGTATGGTGTAGTTGAAGGAGATAGTGCATCTCTTGCTGAAACTATAGCCATAATATCTGCAATATCTAATATTCCAATTAAACAATCTATAGCAGTAACAGGATCAATTAACCAGCACGGTGTAGTCCAACCTATAGGTGGTGCCATAGAAAAAATCGAAGGATTTTATAGATTATGTAAACATAGGGGACTTGATGGTACCCATGGGGTAATAATTCCAGAGGCAAACATAAAAAATCTAATATTAAAAGATGAAATATTGGAAGACGTAAAAAAAGGCCTTTTCAACATTTGGGCTGTATCCAATGTTGATGAAGCAATTAAAATTTTGATGGATAAACCTGCCGGAAAACTAAACGAAAAAGGTAGATATCCAAAAGGTTCTGTTAATTACTATGTTAGCGAAAAATTAAGAAAAATCCATGAACATCTAGAAGGAAAAAAGAGCAGGAGGTAATACAATGAGAATACTAAGTGGTATGAGACCAACTGGAAAATTACACATTGGCCATCTTTTTGGTGCACTCCAATCATGGGTTAACCTTCAAAAAGAACATGAATCCTTTTATTTTGTAGCAGATTGGCATGCATTAACTACCCATTACAACGATACTGATGAAATAATTAAAAATTCCATTGAACTTGTCAAATCCTACCTTGCAGTTGGAATTGATCCAAACAAATCCACAATATTCATACAATCCGAAATAAAAGAACACGCAGAATTGACACTATTATTTTCGATGTTTGTTCCCGTTTCACGACTTGAAAGGGTTCCAACTTACAAAGAAATTAAGCAACAACTAAAAGATAGAGATTTATCAAATGCAGGTTTTTTGATCTATCCTGTCTTACAGGCTTCAGACATACTTATTTACATGGCAGAAGGTGTACCCGTTGGAGAAGATCAAGTCTATCACATAGAACTTACAAGAGAAATTGCAAGAAAATTTAATTATCTTTACAAAGAAGTATTTCCAGAACCAAAGCCAATACTTTCAAAAGTTCCAAAACTACTTGGAACAGATGGCAGAAAGATGAGTAAAAGCTATGGAAATACCATACCTTTAATCACAGATGAAAATACACTAAAAAAGATGGTAATGCCTATGATCACGGATCCCGCAAGAAAAAGAAGAACAGATCCGGGAAATCCCAAAAAATGTCCTGTATGGGATTATCACAAAGCCTTTGAAATCAGCAAGGAAGATGAAGCCTGGGTAATAGATGGTTGTACAAACGCAAAAATTGGTTGTGTAGATTGTAAAAAACTATTACTAAAAAATATGAAAGAAAAATTAGAACCTATTTGGGAAAAATATTATTCACTCACAGATGATTATGTCAAAGACGTAATTGTTAACGGAAACAAAAAAGCAAGAAAAATAGCACAAGACACCATGGAAAAAGTAAGAAATGCCATGAAACTTGATTATTCTCTTTTAAAAGATATGAGGTGAATTTATGAATAGTTTGTTTCAAAATTATTGGGAAAAAGGTTTACTTTCGATTATAACGATTGTAATATCGTATGTTTTATATAAGTATTTAACAAAATTAATCTATAAATCAATAAAGGCATTTGGCAAGGAAATTAAAGCTCCAAAAACCGTTCAATTTTTTATTGGAATAATCATCGCAGTTTTTGCAATTTTAATAATTCTAAGCATTTTTGATATTGATCTATTACCATACATTACAGGACTTGGAATCTCAGGAATAATTGTAGGTCTTGCACTTCAAGAACCACTCACAAACTTTGTCTCTGGAATACTTGTTATGACCACTCGAAAATTATTCGAAGGTGAAGTGGTAGATGTAAATGGGATAACTGGAATAGTTGATGAAATAAAAATAAACCATAGTTATTTAAAAACCTTTGATGGAAAATTGGTGTTACTTCCAAATAAAAGCGTTTGGAGTGGAACTGTAACTAAATACTGGCCCTCTACAGTAAGACGTGTAAATATGGATGTTGGAGTATCATACGACAGTAACCTCGAAGTAGCACTTAAACTGATTAAAAAAGCAATAGATGAAGAACCACTCGTTGTAAAAGAAAATGTAAGCAACTTTATAGCCTTTAAACAGTTTGGAACAAGTTCCATAGATTTTACAGTATATTTTTGGGTTGAAAGAAATTCCTATTTTGAAGCAATAAATGCCCTTGCAATAAGAATTAAGAAAATATTTGATGAAAATAAAATAGAAATTCCATTTACACAGATAGATGTTCACATGAAATAATTTTATAAATTTTACCAATTTTATGGTAAAATTACTATGTTAATTAAAGATAACAATTGCAGGAGGTGGGATTTATGTTTAAAAATCTTTCAATTAAATCAAAGTTGTGGTTGCTTATTATTCTTTCTTCTGTGATACCTTTAGTCGTTGTTTCAACTTTTGCAATCTTTCATGCTTTTCAATTGGGAAAGGATATGGGAAACAATGCACTACTAGCCATTACCCGAAATGGTTCAAGTAATTTAGACAACTTTCTAAACGGATACACAAATCTTATTGATTTTCTCTCAACTGATGCAAATGTAATAGGCGCATATGAAAACAAGTACGACGAAAGAACATGGATGCTTAAAACATTTGAAAATATAAAAAACAAATACAAAGACATAATCTTTGTTTATCTTGGACTTTCAAATAAAAAATTCTTTATTATCCCCGAAAGCGAACTTCCACCTGATTATGATCCAACTGCAAGACCATGGTACAAAGATGCTGTAAAAAACAGAGGTAAAGTAATAATAACAGAACCATATAACGAGGCTTCAACAGGAGACATAGTTATCACAGTTGCAAAGACAGTGGAATTAAACGGGAAAATAACAGGTGTTGTTGCTTTAGATTTTAAAGCATCAGAACTTGCAAAAAAGTTACTGTCTAATAAACTTGGAAAAAGTGGTTATTCATACTTACTTTCGCCAACGGGAAAAACACTTTTACACTCCGATGAAAGTAAAATTGGAATGGATGTATCAAACTTTGATTGGTTTAAAAAGATGAAAGACAAAAAGGAAGGAATAATTGAATACGAATATAAAGGTGTTAAAAGGGTAGTTGCATTTTCCAAAACAAACAATGGCTGGATTTTTGCATCTGCAGCACTAAAAAGTGAGGTAAATGACCATGCAACAAAAACCATGATATCTCTTTTTACCATTTCTTTAATTGCAATCGTATTTGCATTCTTCTTTGGTACATTTACGGGAAATTCCATTGTTAAACCCCTTAGAAGCCTTGTAACAATCATAGAAAAAATTGGTCAAGGTGATTTAACTATGCGTTCCAATATCAAATCTAATGATGAAATCGGACGTATTGCAAATGAACTAAACAAAACTCTAGATAATCTTTCTAGCTTAATCTCTCAAGTTGACCAAAATGCCATAAAATTAAATGAAACTTCTCAAAAACTTTCAAAACTTTCAGAAGAACAAGAAGCAGAAGTACAATCCTTTACTCAAAACATCGAAGAAATCAATTATGAAATTCAAAATGCTTCTTCTGCTATCGAAGAAACAACAAGTGGTGTTGAAGAGGTTGCAGCAAGTGCTCAAAACGTCTCAAAAACTTCTCAAGACCTTACCGAAAAGGCAAATGAGGTATCCAACGCAGCAAAGATTAGCGAAAAAGCATTAGATACAATAAACCAAATAATAAACAATATAAAGGAAAAATCATTATCTATGTCTGAAAAAGTAGATGACCTTGCAAATAATGCTACAAATATTGGTGAAATTGTTGAAACTATCTCAAGTATAGCAGAACAAACAAACTTACTTGCACTTAACGCTGCAATTGAAGCTGCAAGGGCTGGTGAAGCAGGTAAAGGGTTTGCCGTCGTTGCAGATGAAATAAGAAAACTTGCAGAAGAAAGTAAAATGGCAACTGATAAAATAACTTCCATATTGAAAAACATTCAAACAGGTTCTGAAAACGTAAGAAATGAAACAAATGATATGGTGGAAATTGTAACAAACGCAAGTAAAGAAAGTGAAAGCGCAACACTAAATCTTAGAGGAATATTAGGTCAAATTTCCGATATTTCCGGTATGATAGAAAATCTTGCCGCAATAGCCCAAGAGCAAAGTGCTGCGGCTGAAGAAATGGCAAGCGCAATGGATGTTGCAAGTAGAAATGTAACAAGTGTTGCAGAAAAAATGGATATGGTCGTTAACAGTGCAAAAATGCAACTTGAAAAAACTACTGAAGTCAAATTTGAAGGTGATAAACTTTCTGAAATTTCTCAACAACTCTACAATGAAGTACAAAAGTTTAAATTATAAAATAAATTCAAAATTCAAATCCTCCGCACAATGCGGAGGATTTTTAATTTTCCCCATTTTTTCCGATAATTATTAAGGAGGTGTTTAAAATGGATATCAAAAAAATAGGAGGATATGGATATATTCAAGGAATTAAAAGGGAACATATAGAAAAAATAAATAGAGAGAAGTTTAAACAAGCGGATTTTTCCTCAGCACTTGAGATAAAAAAACTGTTAGAAGATTCAAAAAAATTACCAGAAGTAAGAGAAAAATTGGTTTTAGAATTAAAAGAAGCTATTAAAAACGGGACTTTTAAAATTGATGCCGAGAAAATTGCAAAATCTATTTTGGGAGGATAAAAAATGAAAGAAACAATAAAAAAACAAACAGAATTAATTGAAAAAATTACCTCTTCATTTAAAAGCGCACAAACTGCGCTTATAAAAAAAGAAATACAAGATTTATCCAAGAACATAGCAATGGTTGAAGAATATTCCCTAGAATTTGAAAAATTAGAAGAATCATTATTAAAAGAACTTAATAAGCTAGGATATTCTTCTATAACCAATTATATTAATTCAACAAATGATAAAGAGATGTCCATTTTACTTGCCACATTTATGGAAAAACTAAATGAACTTTCCATAGTTATGTCAAACTTTAAAGAAATGCTGGATTTTGAAAATAATTACTTTGATTTTGTCAAATCGTTATTTTCAAATACATCTCAAACATCTACGTATTCAAAGACTGGATACGAAAAAGTAAACTCTAGTTTTTTTAACAAATCATACTAGGGAGTGATTAAATGCCAGACATTAGCCTTTTTGGCGCTTTAAATACAGGACTTTTGGGTATTTATACAAGCAAACTTGCAATGAATGTTGTATCACATAATATAGCAAATGCAAATACACCTGGATTTTCAAGACAGGTACCTATTATTCGTACAATGCCACCCATTCCCGCAACCACTTTAACACAACCGTCTATACCATTACAGATTGGAACAGGCTCAAAAGTAAAAGACATCCAAAGGATTAGGGATAAATTTTTGGATATTCAATATAGACAGGTAAATAACAAATATAACTATTGGGACTCGATAACTTCAAATTTACATTTTGTCGAACAACTCTTTGCAGAACCAGGTGATTCTGGAATAAGATATTTATTTGATTCAATGTGGTCAGGTATGGAGGAAATAATAACTGATCCAACTAATAGTGCTGCAAAACGGGAACTTGTAAGTAGAGCTGAAGAATTTGTCAAAAACATAAAAGATTTATACTTACGATTAGAACAACTCAGAGAAGACCTAGACTTTGAAATTACCCAAAGAGTTGATCAAATAAATTCTATGGTAGAAAGACTTGCTGATATAAATTCAAAAGTGCGACTATCAATGGCCTTAAAGTCCACTCCCAATGACCTGTTGGACGAAAGAGATAGGATATTAGATGACCTTTCAAAGCTTGCAGATATTTACTATACAGAAGACGCATCAGGACAAATCACGTTGAGGATAGGGGATCAAATAGTCCTTACGGGAAGTGATATCAATAAATTAAGAGCACTTGAAAGGCCATATGGAAAGGGTTTTAAAGAAATATTTGTAAGAAATTCAAAAGTTGATATACACGATGGAAGTCTAAAAGCAGCTATAGATTTGAGGGATAAAACGATAGTAAAGTACATGAACAGATTAGATGAATTTGTACTATATCTAACCGACAAATTCAATCTAATTCATAGAGATGGGTTCAACAAAGACGGTAGTGTAACTGGTCTAGACTTTTTCTCACAAATAGAAGCAGATAATATTGAAAATTCCGTTTTATTTAGATTAGCTGGTACCAAGAGAGTTGAAGGTGGACCAATAAAATATATTTCAGGTATGTCAAATAGAAATAATGTAAGTGATATAACTACAAAACAATTCATTGATCAAGGCTCCATAGTATTTTTTGACGGCTCTACAAATGTTAGTGCTATATCTGTAAATGCCGGAGACACAATCCAAGACTTTATAAATTCAGTTTCTGCTTCTGGACTGTGGTTTTCATTTGAAACTGCAATGCACAACAGTGCAACATATTTACTCAGAATGGTTGGAAGTACAAATCTAAAAGATACTTTAGCACTAGATTTTAACGGAAATATGTTCAATACAATGGGATTTGACACAAAAGATGTCAATATATTCGTAATAAATCAATCCGATTTTAACGTTGAAAATGGTAATTACAAAATAAATATCAACGGTATCGAAGCAAACTTAAACATTACTTCAGGTTACACATTAAATGACCTTGCAAATGATTTAAACACAAACTTTTCCACCGAAATAAAGGCATTTGTACACAACAATAAACTTTTAATACTTCCAACTAAAAGCAATGAATTTAACTTAAATAGAATAGATTTGCAAGACCCAGATGGATTGTTCACACAGGCAAATATTCACATTGAAACCTACAAAGCGTTAGACACGAGTAAAGAGACACTTGATAACATATTAGACAGAACAGATCCATTTAAAATAACTATAGGTGCAACTGAAATAGAAATTGATCCAACACAACTAACGCTAAAAGATTTTGTAAAAAAACTAAATGAATCGGGAACAGGAATTCTCTTTGATATAACACCACACAACAAGGTAGTAATTAGGGGTACAAGATCCATGAACTTTAAAATAGATAAAACTATTAAAGGACCAGAAGAATTATTTGTAAAATTGGGATTCATAGATCCAGATAGTGATCCTACAAATGATTGGAACGAAAAATATATATTTTTAAATCCTTTCGATGCTCCAAAAACACTTAGGGAAAAATTTTCAAAGGCAGATACACTTTTTGTGGATAAAATAATAACAAATGAACCCTTTAGATTTGTGGAAAAGCTAAAGGTGAATACGACTGTCTCTTCCAACCCTGAAACTATAGCCGTTGACTTTGGAATCATAGAAGATAATACAAACTGGGACGCAAAGGTATTCAATCCAACGGGTCAGGCAAATACCAAAATAATGGAAATGCTTTCTTCAATGAGATTTGAAAAAATACTAAACGATGGTCGAGAGAGTTTTGCAGAATACCTTGGAGGTATAGTTGCTGAAATGGGTGTGGAAGGTGAGACTGCAATGAAAATGAAAAACAATACAGATATAGTAATGAAAGACATAAGCAATGAACGCGAAAGGGTAAAGGGTGTCTCATTAGATGAAGAGATGGCAAATATGATTAAGTTTCAGCATGCTTTTAACGCATCTGCTCGTGTTATGACAGCAGTAGATGAAATGATAGGTAGAGTGATTGACAGACTCGGTGTTGTAGGAAGATAGGAGGGGATCTAATTGAGAATAACAAATGGAATGATAAACGAAAGAACATTGTTTAATATACAAAAAAGTTTGTATAGAATTAGCAAATTACACGATAAATTATCCTCAGGTAAAGAGGTATCATACCCCAGTGATGATGCAGTAGTTGCCACACGCTCTTCAAACATATCAAGTAGATTAAGAGAATTAAAGCAATTCAAAAGAAACGTTGAACACACTCAAAATTTTGTCAATATATATGATTCCACCATCCAAGAATTAACGAATGTCTACCACAGAATAAAAGAATTAATTGTAAGGGGTGCAAATGGAGTTAACGATGTAGCTGAAAGAGAGTCAATAGCAGAAGAATTAAAAGAGCTAAAAAACCATTTAGAAGATATAGCAAATACTCAATTGGGAGGAGAGTACATATTCGGTGGTGCAAGATCAGATCTAAAACCTGTGGAAAATGGAAAGATCCAAACACCACCAGAGGCAAATGTTAAAAGAAAAGTAAACGCGCTTGGATTTACCATTGAATACGGTATCACAGTATACGATGTTTTTAAGCTTGATACGGGAAAAGACGCATTTACCGTAATCGATGACGCAATAAATGCTTTAAAAGAGGGAAATTCAAAGAAACTTTCAAATATAACACTCAAAGAAGTAAATAAACTGGAAACCTCAACAATGGATGTATTTGCACAGATAGGTGCAAACACAAGAACATTAGAATTAATAAGTACAAGGATAACGGATATCGATACATTCATGACCGAGTATCTCTCAAAAGAACAAGATGCAGATTTAACAAAGGTACTAACTGATCTTTCTATGCAACAATCTGTGCTGCAAGCCGCCTTAAAATCTGCAGCACAAGTATTACAAAAAACTTTGGTTGACTTTGTATGATAAAATTGCCACCATTTGACAAAAATTTTGGGAAGGAAATAAAAACAATAGATATAGAAGGTCATAAACCGACGCACGCGTCGGTTTTGTTGCTTTGGTATTCAAAACCTACAAAAAATGTTAAAAAAGTATGTGAACTTGGCTCTGGAACGGGTTTTGTCTCGTTTGGATTAGAAAAATACTACAAATTAGAGGTATTGGGGATAGAAATATTAAAAGAACTCTATGATAATGCATTAAAGGCTATTTCCATAAACAAAGCGGAAAAAGTAAATTTTATGAATATTGATGTAAAAGATGTAAAAAAAAACCTAAAAGCGGAATCATTCGACATGGTGGTGTTTAATCCCCCATTTCACTTTTCCTCCACATCGGATAAAATTATCAGGGAAAAATCCAGAAAGGGATCCCTAAGCATCCTTCAAGATTTTGTTGTTTCTGCTTCCTTTTTGTTAAAAAATAAAGGATTATTTGTAACAGTTATTTCTCCATATGTTCTCCCTGTATTTATGAATCTCCTCGCATCAAATAAATTAACACCCCAGCAAATGTGCATCGCATATGGAAAAAAAGCAGAATTAGTTTTAATACGTGGAAGAAAAAACGGTGGCAATCATCTTGAAATTGATTCACCTGTATTTTTGTATTAATTTTGTGATAAAATATATTTGAGGTTGAGACTATGAAAATCCTTACAATTTTATCGATTTTTTTGATTATTTTTTACATATTTACGGTTATATTTTTTCCATTTATAGAATTTTTTGAATTAAAAATAATGGATTTATTTTATAGAACACGGGGTACAATAAAGATAAATCCAGATATTGTTATTGTAGGTATTGATGAATATTCCCTTACATCTCTTGAAGCGCAAAATGATGTATGGCCATGGTCTCGTTATCACTACGGCAAAGTAATTAAAAACGTATTTAAAGCAGGTGCCAAGGTGGTGCTCTTTGATATATCCTTTACAGAAGAAGACGAAGTAAACCCAAAATATGACAACTATCTTGCAAGTATACTTTCAGTATATAAGAACGTAGTTCTGGGAAGTTACTTAATTAATGAAAAAGACACCTATGAAAAATACAACGAAGAAATCAAAAAAAAGCTTGAAAAAAATCTAACTTACCTTAATTATACTTACAAAATGAAAAATTTCAAAAACCTTGACTACTTAACTCCCATTCAAATATATAAAGTAAGACCACCTATATTAAAATTCTCATCTCTTGTTCCATCCGCTACCTATGAAATAGGAGAAATAGATATAGACGGTGTTGTACGTAGTATTCCTTTATTTTTCAAAGAAAATTGGTCAATGGAAAGAGGACTATCCTCTGGATTTCTTCCGCATATGGATGTTTTAGCAATTGGACTTTACATAAATTCAAATGTGAAAAACTTGATAGTTGACTTTAAAGAGAGAAAGGTAGAATTAAATAACCTAACCATTCCATTTGATTCAAGTGGGCTTTTTAGGTTATTCTATTATGGTGATAAAATATTCCCTGAAATACCATTTTACGATGTAGAAATGGGAAAGTTTGATCCAAAACTTTTTAAAGATAAGATAGTTATAATTGGTTATACCGCAACGGCTAAAGGTCTATACGATCTTAGAATAACACCTTTTTCAAACAACACACCCGGAGTATACATCCATGCAACTGCAATACAAAATATGATTAATAAAGATACTTTAAACAGAATACCTATTTGGGGAAAGTTATTTATTCTTATTTTTACACTAATATTTGTCTTATTATTCTCAAAATCTAAAAATATAAAGATAAACTTAATTTCATTCCTTTCAATCCCATTAATATTAATAATTTCCTACGTCTTTTTTCTCAACAAAATATATGTAGATTGTTTTTATCCCATTGTTTCAAGTTTAATAATTTCAACCACAAGCATATCCAAAAACCTTATAAAGGAAAACAGGGAAAAGAAAAAAATGAAGGAGTATCTATACAGATACGTTCCAGACAGTGTTGCAGATTTTTTGGTAAAAAAAGGTAAAATAGAATTAGGAGGAGAAGAAAAAAATATAGTTGTACTTTTTTCAGATATAAAGGGATTCACTTCTTTATCAGAAGAATTGGAAGCATCAAAACTTGTCGAAATATTAAATAATTATCTTACCAAAATGAGTAATGTAATTAGAAATAAATACCAAGGTACTATAGATAAATTTGTTGGTGATGCAATAATGGCCATATTTGGTGCACCTGTAGAATACGGGAATGAAGTAGAACGTGCTTTAAAATGTGCCCTTGACATGAGAAAAGAACTTGAAGCGTTTAACAAAGAATGCAACCTTAATCTTGATAGTGGTATAGGTATTCATATAGGTCCTGCAATCGTGGGAAATATTGGTGCACCGTTTAGAATGGATTACACTTCAATTGGAGATACGGTAAACACTTGTTCAAGAATAGAACACCTCACACGCGATGTTTCCGCTGATATAATTGTTTCTGAAGATATATACAACCTTTCAAAAGAAAAGTTTGAATTTAAATATATAGGTAAATTTAAAGTAAAGGGAAAAAGTCTTCCGTTAAAACTATATGAGTTAAAGGGTGAAAAACATGAAACTTAAAAACATTTCTATAGATAACAAAGGTGAAAAAGGAGAAAAATTACTTTTAAGGTTAAATATAAAAAAACATACAGTGGAATTTTACGAATCCATAGATATTGATGATATCTATTTACTTTCAAATTACTTTGGAATTTTTGATCCAGAATTTATAACCCCAGTACTTCCAAAATTGCTAAATTCCAACAACTTAGATGAATCTTTAAAAATTCTTAAAGATTTTTGGCATCTTAAAGAATTAAAATTAATAGATAAATTAAAGAAAATAAAGTTCGAAAATAACATATTTGAATATCCACTTAAAAGTGAAGCATCTGGTGAACTTGGCACATTGATATTTTATAGTGTAACTCCAGAATTTGTACTCAACTTTCTTTCAATCTCAAATTCTATTACGTCAATACTTGAAGGAGTAATAATCCAAAAAAGAATTTCTATTATTCTATCAGACACCATAGATGCTTTATCAGAAGCCCTAGCCAAAAGAAGAAACAAAAATCAAGAAAAAAATAAAAAAATAGAAAAAAATATAATCTCACTAGGTAAAAAATTCGGATTCAATATGGATTTGTTAAAACTCTGTGCAAAAATATACGATATCGGTATGATAGGCATACCTGATCAACAAGAAGATAGTGGAGAAAAACACATAAAATACGGTTATGAAATATTAAGCAAAATAGAAGATATTCCAAAAGAATTGCTAGATGCAGTGCTATTTCATCACGAAAAACTTGATGGAAGTGGTCCTTTAAAGGTAAAAGATGTGCCGTTAATTGCACAGATTATCGGGATTGTAATTGAAGTCTTTGAAAATAATGTGTCAATTGAAAGTTTATCTGGAAAATATGATCCACGACTTTTAAAGGAGCTAAAACATGGATAAATTTATTCATTTGTTCCTTGGGCACTTATTTGGAGATTACGTTTTTCAAAACAAATGGATTGCAACGAAAAAGTCTAGAGAATTTAAAGTATTACTCATCCATATTTTAATCATCTTTTTAAGCCAAACATTTTTCTATCTTGGAAAAAATTTCAATTTAAAATCACTTTACTTGATAGGTATTCTATCTGTTATACATTTTTTTATAGACTTTATAAAATTTGTAAATAGCAAAAAAAAGTTTTTCAGTTCACACAAATATTATTTGATAGATCAAATGATACACATTCTATCGATTATAACAATCGCATTTTTTATACCATCTACTAGCTTTTTCATTCCAAAAAACATATCGGTAATCTTAAGTTCTTCTGTATTTAATGCCTATCTTCTAGGAATCTATTCCTTCTTCCTCAAAAATGATACCGCATACAAAAGAGATATCGAAGGTTATATAATTAGAGGTTTTTGTCCTGTAGTATATCTTTTTGGGCCTGTTTATTATTCTATATACACTCTAATTACAGGAGTGTATTCAATATACTTTCTAAAAAAACACCAAGTAATTTCATGGGCATTGTCAATAACTTTAACAATAGTATTTATGGAGGTGATGTTATGAAAAAAATAATTTTTCTATTACTATTTTTTTCCTCTCTTATATTCTCAAAGCTAATTGTAATCCCAGATGCAACCCAAGTTTATACAGGTGGAGAAGTTGGGATAAAGATCTCTTCAGATGAAAAGGTATTTGTCGATTTTAATCTAGGAGGTTTTGACGATCCTGACATTATTTTCGACGGCACAAATAAAGATTACGTAAAATACATTGCTCCATTAGTTGAAGGAAGCGACACAATAATCTTTAGAACTTCAAAGGAAACTGCAACTCTAACAATATATTTTGTAGAAGAAAGAGAAGATTTAAAAAAGGCTGTAGCAAAAGTCAGCAATTTTTCGGGAAACGTTGCAATAAAAAAGAAAGATATATGGGAAGCTATCACAAATAACACAATTATTGAAGAAGGCGATGAAATACTTACAATGGAAAATTCTTTTGTTGAAATATCTTTTCCAGATGGAAGTATTTCAAGAATACTTGAAAATTCCCAAGTTTTAGTGGAAAAACTGAGATATGATGGTAAAGTAGATATTGTCCTAAACCTAAAAAAAGGAAAAAATTACAACATAATCCAAAAGTTTCTAGTTTCTGGCTCAAACTTTAAGGTTAAAACATCAAGTGTCACAGCAGGTGTGAGAGGTACAAAATTTGCAGTAATCAATAAAGATGGAAAGGTTAGTATC
This sequence comes from Thermosipho sp. 1244, assembly GCF_018588215.1. Lineage (NCBI taxonomy): Bacteria > Thermotogati > Thermotogota > Thermotogae > Thermotogales > Fervidobacteriaceae > Thermosipho > Thermosipho sp. 1244. The sequence continues at coordinate 12,190 of NZ_LNGA01000006.1, read as the reverse complement.
ACTACATTTGAAGGAACTGTGTTCGCATATTTTAACAATGGAAAAATACTCCCCGTAAAAAGTGGTTTCTCTGTTTCTTCATTCGCAAAACCTACAAAAAATACCATACCTGAAAGTGAATTTGAACTCAAAAAAGAAACTATTGAAAAACCAAAAGGTAAAGCAGAAAGCTTCACCAAAAATGCGGAAATACCACCAATCTCAATTGAACCTGTGAATAAGAATAAAACAAATTATATGGTTTATTCTATTGCACCAGAATTTAACATTGGTCCTGTAACCCTTGGAATAGGTTTTACCGCATATTCCACAGAAGTAGGTGGAAATCTATACTATGGACTCCCATCTTCAAATCCAAGTACTAATATAATAAACGCATTTACATTAAATTCCTTTGCCTTCTCTTTGTTTGGTGCAAAATTTAGATATGGAAACATGACCCCAATTTCACTTGCAATGGGATTTATCGCAAGAGATTTTTACAACTTTAGCGTAAAAACTATCGATTTTGCATACGAAAATGAAACAATGTATTTATTTATACACCTTCCATATGAACTTTCAAAGATTCATCCCATTGAATTTACAAATTCTGATTCAGTCTTTATAGGAGAATTTGCCATAAAATTTGACCTTCCATTTATTGGTAAATCAAAACTAGGTATATCCACCATATACGATAAAGATGCAAGTTCCATGTATGTTGAAAACAATTCCACTCCTATAACCTCAGCATACTCTTTCTTTGCCAAAAAAACACTAATCGATAACATAGACTTAGGTGTTGAACTTTCAATGGAAAAAGGGGAAAAAAGCACATATGGTGTGTTTGCGGGAATATACGGCAAACTAAGTTTGTTAAATATTACAGGAGGTCTATATTATCATTTTAAAGACTTTATCCCGTACTACTTTAACCGAAATTATGCAAAATTAAAGTATAATAATAAACTCCCCCCTATGAATTCAAATGCAGCTTTTGGCTATCTTCTTGGATTTGATTTTGATTCAAATTACGCTACAGGAAGATTCTATCTATACGGATTTGATCCAAAACTTGAGGGCGAGGGAAGGATAATAGTTCCCGCAATAGGTAAATTCAGTGGTCTATTTATATCGGCTTACTACTATGATCCCACACCATTTATCGATGGATTTTTAAGTAACAACACAAATTCGTATATAAAGATAACATATCCATTAATTGGTGAATCTCTTACTGGGGGAATACTATTTGAATGGAATGGAACCGAATGGGTTGAAAATATAATCTTTGGTACTGAAATTGGGAGGTGATCACTTGTATGCTCCATATTGGATAATAGGAATTGAATATAAAGATAGGTTTGTTGGTAAAAAAAGTAGATATACGTATAAAATAAACAATATAGTATTCCATCTTTTGGGAAAAGATTTTAACGCAAACGTTTTAAAGATATTATCTAACGAAGAAATAGAAAATATCAAAGTTTTAGACGATTTTGATAGAATACCATACATCGCTGCTAATTTAAATAGCAGTATAAGACTTTCTACGTTACTTAGAAATATCCAAGAAAAAATCTGCAATCTAATAGATGCAGAAGCAGCATCTGTGTTACTTTACAAAGAAGATCACCTGGAATTTCTTTCCACTGTGGGAAAAGCAAGTGGAAAAATAGAAAGTATCCCCGTGCCTATGGAATCAATAGCAGGTAATATATTTTTAAAAGAAAAAACATTAGTATTTAACGATATTACTAAAGCTCCACACTTTAAAGGGGTAGATAAAGCGTCAAAATTCAAAACAGAAAATATAGTAGGAGCCCCCATATATTCTGGGGATAAAAAGGTTGGAGTGCTTGAGATATTAAATAAAAAAGATGGATTCTCGCAAAAAGACGCGGAAATCATAGAAAAATTTGCAAAGTTAATAGGAAAAAAACTGCTCAGTACATGGGAACTTGAAAAAATGAGTAATCTATTTAAAAGTATCATCCTATCATTTGTGACAATGATAGATAAAAGAGATAAATATACTCACACACATTCAAATAACGTTGCAAAAATTTCAAGATTAATAGGAGAAAAAATGGGGTTATCAGAAAACATCCTTGAACAACTCGAATATTCAGCAATTCTTCATGATGTTGGGAAAATAGGAATCCCAGATTCTATACTATTAAAGCAAGGAAATCTAACAGATGAAGAATACAAAATAATACAATCCCATACAATTATTGGAGCGGAAATCTTATCCAAAATCAGGTATACAAATAAAGATATAATTTCTGGTGCCCTTGAACATCACGAAAGATTGGACGGCTCAGGTTATCCTTGTGGAAAAAAAGATATAAGTTTATTTGGAAGAATTATAGCAATTGTAGATGTATACGATGCACTCACTGCCAAAAGACCGTATAAGGAGCCGTGGCCCAAAGAAAAAGTTATATCTATATTAAAAAAAGACAGTGAAAAAGGGAAATTTGACAAAAAGATTGTTGAAATACTAGAAGAAATAGCCCCTTAATAGGGGCTATTTTTTGGCTGGGAGGGGTGGATTCGAACCACCACTGGCGGATCCAGAGTCCGCAGTCCTGCCATTAGACGACCTCCCAAAACCTATTTTATTTTATCATATTTAATGATAAAATCAAGATAAAAGGAGGGGGAATAATGAGCATTCTTAAAGTTTTAGGCCCCGTTATGGTTGGCCCATCAAGTTCTCATACATTAGGAGCACTAAAAATTGCAAGATTTACTTACAAATTGTTAAACGGAATCCCAGAAGAAGTCACATTTATACTACACGGTTCATTTTCAAAAACTCACAAAGGCCATGGCACCGACAGAGCTTTACTTGCCGGTATTATGGGATTTAAACAAGATGATCCACGAATAAAACATGCATTTGAAATTGCAAATGAAAAAAAATTAAAATATTCTTTTGCAATCGAAGACCTTGGAGATGTCCATCCAAATACCGTTAAAATAAAATGTCTAAAAGACAATATATTCCATGAAATTGAAGGTTCTTCAATAGGTGGTGGAGACATAAAAATTACAAGTATAGATTCTGTCCCATGTAACCTTTCTTGGGATTTTGATACACTAATTATTGTAAATAAAGATGTACCCAAAGCTCTGGAAAAAATTTTGGATACGATTAAAGTTAATGTTGCAAATCTTTATCTTAGAAGAATCAATGCACTCCTTGAAAGGGCATTGACAATTATTGAGCTAGATGAACCTATTAACAATATAAACGAAATAAAAGCACTTTCTTGGGTATACGAATGCTACTTTGTTAGGAGGGACGATTAATGAATACTTGGAATGAAATACTTGAAATGTCAAAAACTATGCCTCTTCCAGATGTAATTTTAACTATCGAAATGTTAGAATATGGTACTGATCCACAAGAAACAAAAGAAAAAATAGGAAAAATTTTAAATGTAATTTTAGAGGAATCAAAGGAACAATTTGGGAAAAAGCAAAAAACTTTAACGGGATTAACAGGAGACAATGCATATAAATTCAAAAATTACTCACCAAAGTTAATGGGAAAATTTAACTATATCGCCACAATAACAGCACTTTCTATATCTGAGAGTAATGCCTCTATGGGAAGAATCGCAGCATGCCCCACTGCTGGGGCTTCTGGAATTATCCCAGGAGTATTCTATGCTCTACACTTAACTTTTAAACCAGATTTTGAAAAATTACTTAACGCATTTATTGTAGCGGGCGGAATAGGAAACGTAATAGCTAGAAAAGCTACACTTTCTGGAGCGGCAGGAGGTTGCCAAGCGGAAATTGGAAGTGCAGCTGCAATGGCAGCAGGCGGTCTTTCCTATTTTTTCTCCGAAGATGTAAAAATAAGCGGCAACGCAGCTGCATTAGCACTTAAATCATTAATGGGATTAGTCTGCGATCCAGTAGGAGGTTTCGTTGAAGTCCCTTGTGTAAAAAGAAATGGAAATATAGTAAACCTTGCAATTTCAAGCGCAGAATTAGCACTAAGCGGTATCAAAAGCGTTATACCTCTTGATGAAGTCGTCGAAGCAATGTACAAAGTTGGAAAAAGCCTTCCAGAAACACTCCGTGAAACAGGCGAAGGGGGAATCGCTGCAACAAAAACTGCAGCCACTTTATTGGAAAATATCTTCAAAAAATTCCATTAATAGTATTTATTTACAAATATTATCTTTTTTCATAATCTTACAACAATTTACAACATATATTTTATATGTTAAAATTTTATATGATAAAAATTCAACAAATATTAAAAAAAGGGGGGGTAGTATGAACGACAGTAATTTAGAAAGGTTAAAGAATTGGTTAAAAGAAGAAAGAACTATTCAAGAATTAAAAGCAACAGCTAAAAAATTGGGGTTAAAGGTAAAAAGAATGATGAAAAAAAAGGAAGTTACAAAGCTTATTGAAAACTATATAATCCAAAATGAAGAGATTAAAACATTTGAAAGACCATCCTCAGCAACTTCTGCAACACCCAAAGAAAAAAAAGAAATACAAGAACCAGAAATAGACCTTCCAAAGTCATACAATAAAAACAAACTTGTGTTAATGCCTGTAAATCCAAACTGGATCCATGCATATTGGGATTTTAACTACGAAACACTTGAAAACATTAAGAAACTTCCTAAAGAATACAAATTAGTTCTCAGAGTATACGATGTGACATTTATAGAATTTAACGGAAAAAATGCACACAGAACCTTTGAAATTGGACTTAATATAGATATGAGAAATTACTATATAAACGTTCCCATGTCAAATGCAGATTATCTTTCAGAGATAGGTTATATCACACCAGATGGTATTTTTTACCCGTTAATACGTTCCAACGTTTGCAAAACTCCCCCAAATTCACCAAGTAATAGTACAAGAGAAAGGTGGTTAGACATAAGAAAGAAAAGAAAAATTGTTACTCCTTCCGATGGTGTGTTGGTAAAAGAAGTGGAAACAATCCCTGGTTCTCTTTTCAAAAGTGAAAGTAAAAATGAATTAGTTTGGGAATTATTTAGTAGATTAAGAAGCGGAAGGGGGATGTAATTATGCCTAAAGGAAATATTGTATTAGTCTTACACGCACATCTTCCATTTATTCATCACCCAGATCATGATTTCTTTCTTGAAGAAAATTGGCTCTTTGAAGCAATAACCGAAACATATATTCCACTTCTAAGAATGTTTAGAAGGTTAGAAAAGGATAATATAAAATTTAATATTACAATGTCCATAACCCCACCTTTAATGGAAATGCTTGCCAATAAAGATTTACAGGAAAAGTACATAAAGCGAATGAACAAATTAATAGAACTTGCAGAAAAAGAAGTAGAAAGAACAAAAGACGAACATCCAAAAAAACACAAGATGGCAAAATTCTATTTAAATGATTTTAAGGAAATTCTTTACATATTTAAAGACATATATAAGGGTAATATTTTAAACGGTTTTAAAGAATTTTTAGAAAAAGATAGATTAGATATTATTACCTGTAATGCTACCCATGGTTTTTTACCATTTATGGAACAATATCCACAAGCTATAAGGGCTCAATTGGAGCAAGCCGTAAAAACATATGAAAGACATCTTGGAAGACGCCCAAGGGGGATTTGGCTTGCCGAATCTGCGTACTTTTCAGGACTTGATAAATATCTTGAAGAATACGGCATAGAATATTTCTTTGTTGATTCTCACGGTTTTTGGTACGCCGATGAAAGACCAAAATATGGAGTGTATAGACCAGTAATTACTCCAAATAATGTATTTGTATTTGCAAGAGATCCAGAAAGCAGCGAACAAGTTTGGAGTGCAGAAATAGGTTATCCAGGAGACGGAAGATATAGGGAATTTTACAGAGATATAGGTTTTGATAGAGAGTTTGAATATATAAAATCATACATTGATCCAAGTGGGGTAAGAACAAATACTGGAATTAAATATCACAAAATAACAAGCAAAGATATCCAATTAAATCAAAAAGACTTTTACGATATTGACGATGCAAAAGATGCGGCAAAAGAACACGCACTTGATTTCTTAAGAAAAAAAGAGTATCAATCTTCCAAATTGTTAAATTTGTTTAATGGTTTAGAACCTATAATAGTCGCACCTTTTGACGCAGAATTGTTTGGGCACTGGTGGTTTGAAGGTCCCATCTTTCTTGAAGAATTTATGAGATACTCATCTAAAAGTAAAACCATTAGGACACTAAAAGCAAAAGATGTTGTAGATATGATAGAAAAGATACAAATTGTTACACCAGCTACGTCAACTTGGGGTGCTAATGGATATAACGAAGTATGGTTAAATGGAACAAATGATTGGATTTATCCCCATTTACACGAAGCAATTGAAAAAATGACAGAAGCTGCAAATCTTTATCCAAACCCGGAAAAAAATTCAAGAAAGATGAATCTAGCTTTAAATCAAATGGCAAGAGAATTAATGCTTGCACAATCAAGCGATTGGGCCTTTATTATGACTACACAAACAAGTGTAGAATACGCTGTTAACAGAACAAAAACACATTTGAAACGTTTTCTAGATTTGTATAACATGGTTATTAGTGGTAAAATAGATATGAGAAGACTTTCACATTACAGTTGGCTTGATGATATTTTTCCGGATATTGATTACACTATGTATTTAAAGGTTTAAAAATCTTTTTGTGAGGAGGGATAAAAGTGCCCGCAAAGTATTTTGAAATAAGATGGCACGCAAGAGCCGGTCAAGGTGCAAAGAGTGCTTCGCAAATGCTTGCTGAAGCTGCTCTTGAAATGGGAAAATATGTTCAGTCATTCCCCGAATACGGTGCTGAAAGAACTGGTGCGCCAATGAAAGCTTTCAATCGTGTTTCAGATGATCCTATCACGGTTCATAGCTCAGTTGATAACCCAGATGTCGTTATAATCATTGACGATACTATGCTTGGACAACCTATGCTAGTAGATGGGACAGATGAAAACACGGTCTTTATTGTAAATACAGTAAAGGACATAGAATACGTAAAAGAAAAATTAGGCACAAAAGGAAAGGTATGCACAATTGCCGCAACAGATATAGCACTTGAAGAATTGAAAAGAGGTATACCAAATACTGTTATGCTCGGTGCAATCGCAAAAGTTACCGGGGTTATAACTATTGAAAGTGCGGAAAAAAGAATTAGAAAAACCTTTTCCAAAAAATTCTCAGAAGAATTGGTTGAAGCAAATGTCAGGGCATTACGCCGTGGATTTGAGGAGGTGAAATGCAATGGCTGAACTCAAAGGTTGGAAAGAAATACCAATTGGTGGTGTAATAGATAAACCGGCAACAGCTAAAGAATATCAAACGGGTACCTGGAGGGTTATTAGACCTGTCCACCAACCCGAAAATTGTATACACTGTATGATGTGTTGGCTTTACTGTCCTGATCAAGCAATAGTAATTGAGGTTGTTGATGGAAAACCAAAAATGAAAGGTTACAATTATTACTACTGTAAAGGGTGCGGTCTTTGCGCCAATGTCTGTCCAAAAACAAATGATAAATTACCCGAAGAAAAAAGAGCTATTGTTATGAAACCTGAAACGGAATTTCAAGATTGAGGAGGTGTTTGATGTGCCAGAAGTAAAAAATAGACAAGCTGTGACTGGAGCACAAGCAGTTGCAAATGCAATGCGTCAAATAAATCCAGATGTGGTTGCAGCGTATCCTATTACTCCACAAACTCCAGTAGTTGAATATTTTGCACAATACGTAGCCGATGGACTTGCAGATACCGAAATGATTCCCGTTGAAAGTGAACACAGTGCGATGAGTGCTGTTGTAGGCGCAGCTGCAGCAGGTGCAAGGGCAATGACGGCAACAGCAGCAAACGGTCTTGCACTAATGCACGAAATTGTGTATATAGCTGCTTCATCTAGATTACCAATAGTAATGCCGGTCGCAAATAGGGCTCTCTCTGGACCAATTAATATCCACTGTGATCACAGTGATGCCATGGCAGAAAGAGATTCAGGTTGGATTCAACTTTGGGCAGAAAACGCTCAAGAAGCATATGATTTTACAATAATAGCAGTAAGACTTGCAGAACACGAAGATATAAGATTACCGGTAATGGTCAATTTCGATGGTTTTATTATTTCTCACGGTGTTGAAGTTGTCGATTTTCTAGATGATGAAGTAGTTAAAAAATTTGTTGGAGAACCAAAAGTAAAATATCCATTGCTTGATGTAGATAATCCTGTAACACATGGCCCATTAGATTTGTACGATTACTACTTTGAACACAAAAGACAACAAATCGAAGCAATGAAACACGTATACAAAGTGTTTAATAAAGTTGCTGAAGAGTTTGCAAAAATTTCTGGAAGAAAATACAATATTTTGGATACATATAAAGTAGAAGATGCAGAATATGTCATGATAGCACTTGGTTCTACTGCAGGAACAATTAAATACACTGTAGATTTATTAAGAGAAGAAGGTCATAAAGTAGGAGTAATTAAACCCCAAATATTTAGACCTTTCCCAAAAACAGAACTCCAAGGATTGTTAAACGGAAGAAAAGCAGTAATTGTACTTGATAGATCCGCTTCTTTTGGTGCAGAAGCACCTTTATACGAAGCAGTTAAAAGCTCTCTTTACGAATTAGCCGTTAAACCTCAATTGGGAAGTTATGTTTACGGACTTGGTGGTAGAGATATTAAGGTAAAACACATTAGAAAGGCATTTGAAGATGCATTTGCTGGGAACTTAATTGCAGACGAAGAAAGATATCTAGGACTCAGAGAATGAGGAGGTGTAATGAATGGCTTTAAATATAATGCAACTTGCTGTAAAATTTGCAGATAAAAATCCAGGTATTACCCAAGGTCATAGGCTCTGCCCAGGTTGTGCTGCTCCAAATGTTGCAAAATTTGCTTTAATGACAGCAGAAGCATTGGGATATACCCCAGTAGTTGGATTTGCAACTGGATGTATGGAAGTTTCCACAACAATTTATCCTTATACTGCATGGAATATACCATATATACACAATGCATTTGAAAACGCTGCAGCAACTGTAAGTGGTATCGAAACAGCATATAGGGCTTTGCTAAAAAGGGGAAGACTAGTTGATCCAAATAAAAAATATGCATTTTTCGCTTTTGGTGGAGACGGCGGAACATACGATATAGGACTCCAATCTCTCTCTGGTGCAGTAGAAAGAGGACACAAATTTATCTATATAGTATACGATAACGAAGGATATATGAACACAGGTAATCAAAGATCAGGGGCAACACCTCCAGGTTCACAAACTACCACTCAACCTGTAGGTAAAAAATTACCTGGTAAAATTCAACTAAAGAAAAATCTCGTTGAAATCATGGCTAGTCACGAAAATGTATACGTAGCTACAGTTTCTACATCTGAACCTATGGACTTCTTCAAAAAAATTGAAAAAGCACTTGAGTTTGATGGGCCATCATTTATTGCTGCAATGTCACCATGTGTAAGATTTTGGAGGGTAAATGACGATAAAGCTGTTGAAATATCCAAACTTGCAGTAGAAACTGGTTACTGGCCACTATATGAAGTTGAAAGAGGAGTATACAAAATCACCAAAAAGGTTAAAGAATTAAAACCCGTAAGAGAATTTTTGGAAAAACAGGGAAGATTTAGAAACTTACTTAAGAGACCAGATGCAGACGAAATTATAAATGAATTACAAGAATACATTACAAGAAGATGGGAAAGATTATTGGCACTTGAAGAAGCAACTAAGGATAAACCAATTAGATAATAATTATCTTTTAACAATCCAAGTAACCTCAGGCAGGTTACTTGGATTTTTTATGATATAATCCAATAAAGGAGGGATAATATGAATGATTTATTCAACATTATTTTCCAGATTTTTTGGATGGTTTTAATTCTTAGCACTCTTTCACCAGTATTTAAATCACTTTCATTAAATAACTCAAGAGAAGGGATAATTAGATTAATAGAGAAAAAAAGAAAAAGTAGAGTAATTACACTTATTCACAGAGAAGAGGCGGTAAATTTTTTTGGATTACCACTTAGAAGGTATATAGATATAGAAGATTCCGAAGAAATTTTAAGGGCTATCAAAATGACACCAAAAGATATGCCAATAGATATTATCATCCATACTCCAGGCGGATTGGTTTTAGCAGCAGAACAAATAGCAAATGCCTTAAAAAAACATCAAGCAAAAGTTACTGCATTCGTACCACACTATGCCATGTCAGGTGGTACACTAATTGCTCTTTCTGCTGATGAAATAATTATGGATGAAAATGCCGTTTTAGGACCTATTGATCCACAACTTGGCCAATATCCTGCAGCATCTATTTTATCAGTTGTAAAGAAGAAAGATATCAATAAAATTGATGATCAAACCTTAATTCTAGCAGATGTTGCTGAAAAAGCGTTAAATCAAATGAAAGAATACGCAATTAATTTATTAAAGGAAAAATATCCAAACGCAGAAGAACTTGCAGATAAACTGGTAAGTGGTTATTGGACACATGATTACCCAATAACAGTCGAAAAGGCAAAAGAATTGGGCTTAAAAATATCCACTAACATGCCAAAAGAAATATACATGTTAATGGATTTGTACAAACAATCAGGAAAAAGAAGACCATCTGTAAATTACGTTCCTATTGATTACAAAGAATTAAGCAAAAAACAGAGGTGAAATTTTGGTAATTACTTTAATCTCGTCATTCATTTTAACGTTAATTTCCATTCCATTTATTAGGAAAATAGCTTTTAAATATGGAATAGTCGATATTCCAGACAATAATTTAAAAAATCATGAAAAAGCAACTCCATATCTCGGTGGAATGGCCTTTGTTCTTTCTTTTATCTTAACAACTCCATTTAGTTTGTTTAGAAAACTATACGTTATTTCCCTTAGCATTTTAGGTTTATACGATGATTTAAAATCATTAAACCCTTTTTTTAGAATGTCATTTGAAATTTTTGTTGGACTACTTGTCTCTTTAAGATTTTTAACAAATCCAATTGAAATCGTAGTTGCCACTATTTTTTACGCATTTTTGGTAAATTCCGTCAATATGATGGATGGAATGGATGGTATATGTGCGACAACTTCCGCAATCTCCACTTTAGGATTAATTTGGACCGTTGCCTATCCAAACGATAAATACTACCTTTTTGCATTACTTGGAACATTATCTGCCTTTCTTTTTTATAATTTTCCACCTGCAAAGATATTCATGGGAGACCTTGGAAGTTATACAATAGGTGGAATTTTAGGAATCTCAATAATTTCTTCTTTTTCCAAAAGCATTACACATACAATCGCTTCGTTAATAATACTTGCTCCATTTTTTGTTGACACTTTTTCAAGTATATTTAGGAGGATTTTAAACGGAAAATCTCCTTTTTCAGGCGACAGAGGACACATATACGATAAAATATTCAAAGTAACTCAAGATAAAAGAAAAACTATATTATTAATGGCATTAATAAGCATAATATTTTGCTTATTAGGAATATATTATCTATATTCGAGGATAATTTCGATAATTTTGACAATTATTTTCACAATAGCACTAATTTTAAGATTAAAACTTTTAAAATATGAGGGATAAAATGAAAAAAAGAGCTATACTAATCACGTTATTTATTTGGATCTTTATTATATTTTATTTTTCATCACGCTCACCTGTTGAATCTTCAACTCAATCAAGTTTTGTAACAAAAATTCTAAAAAAAATTGATAGTATTATGGACTTTTCCAACACCAAAGTTTTTAGAAATATAGAAATATTTTTAAAAAAACTATGGTTTAAAACACAATATGTTCCAGCAGAAATGCTGGTAAGGAAAACCGCACATTTTAGCTTGTATTTTATATTGGGAATAATTACATTTTTTACGTTTTATAACAAAGGAATATTAATATCAAGCATAATAGGAATTACATTTCCAAATCTTGTTGCAACACTAGACGAATATACACAACAATATTACAAAAGAGGATCATCACTGAACGATGTATTAATAGATTTGTCAGGAACAATAACTGGAGTAGTATTATCATTGACAATAGTGCTAATAATTAAATTAATTAAAAATAAAATACAATAAAAAAAAGCAGGCGAAAGCCTGCAAAAAAATAAACCCGGGCGATACCTACTCTTGCAAGGGGCGTACCCCTTAC
>NZ_LNGA01000005.1:0-14107 GCF_018588215.1 Thermosipho sp. 1244 | reverse complement strand
ATCTCTAAGAGATGGAACTCTCTTAAAGTATAATGCACCCATTTCTAATGTCTCTCTAAACGAAAGAGCAAACAGTTCTTTTAAAACTGCTAAGGAAAGAATTAGTGCGTCTGGGTATTTCTTAGGTCTACCTTTGGAGGTAGATTTTTGAGGAAGTTGTGGTAAAATATTGTTGTAAAATTTTTTAACAAGTTTGAGTATTTTCTTTATGTTAGTTCTTCTCATATCAGGGGAGATTATATCATCTCCCCTTTTATTTTTGAACCACTTCCTCTTATTTTTGAAACACTCCCTAAGCATATTGACTAAATGTTTAAAATATGATAAATTATATTTGGTTAGGGGCCGTAGCTCAATTGGGAGAGCGCTACCATGGCACGGTAGAGGCAGTGGGTTCGAATCCCATCGGCTCCACCAAAAGGGAGGCTAAATGCCTCCCTTCCTTTTTTTGTTGTGTAAAACTGTGAAAAACAAAGAAAAATGCATTTATTTCTAAATAATACTTGTTGACACTCTATATTCCCTCAAAATAGAACTTAACATTTTCGATATTTTTGGTAAACTAAAATTAGCAGTCTGTGATTAAGAGTGACAACAAAATTTTGAAAGGGGGTAAGGTTATGAAAGTCAGACCACTTGGTTCAAGGCTTTTGATAAAGCCAATTCAAGAGGAAAAAAGAACAGAAGGAGGAATTGTGCTTCCAGATACCGCTAAAGAAAAACCTATGAAAGCTGAGGTTGTAGCTGTAGGCAATTTAGAAGATTCAGATGTTGATATTGTTGTTGGAGACAAAGTGATCTTTTCAAAATATTCTGGGACGGAAATAAAGATAGAAGACGAAGATTACATTATAATTGATGTTGAAGACATTTTGGCAAAAATAGAAGACTAACGAGGAGGTGACACGAATGGCAAAGATGTTAAGATTTAGTGAAGAAGCAAGAAGAGCTCTTGAAAGAGGTGTTGATGCTGTTGCAGATGCAGTAAAAATTACATTAGGTCCAAAAGGAAGAAACGTAGTTATTGAAAAATCCTGGGGAAGTCCAACTATTACAAATGACGGTGTTTCAATTGCAAAAGAAATAGAACTTGAGGATAAATTTGAAAATCTTGGAGCACAACTTGTTAAAGAGGTTGCAAGTAAAACAAATGACGTAGCAGGTGATGGTACAACAACAGCTACTGTGCTAGCTCAAGCAATGATTAAAGAGGGAATAAAAAATGTAACAGCTGGTGCAAACCCAATCCTTGTGAAAAAGGGTATTGATAAAGCAGTTACAGCAGCAGTTGAAGAAATTAAAAAGATTTCAAAGAGCTTATCTAGTTCCGCTGATATAGCACATGTTGCATCTATTAGTGCAAACAGTGAAGAGATTGGAAAATTGATCGCAGAGGCAATGGAAAAAGTAGGAGAAGATGGAGTAATTACAGTCGAAGATAGCAAATCAATTGATACATTCGTTGAGTTTACAGAAGGTATGCAATTTGATAGAGGATACATTTCTCCATATTTTGTAACAGATCCTGAAAAGATGGAAGTTGTTTACAATGAACCATTTATTCTCATTACAGATAGGAAACTTTCCAATATCAAGCCATTGATTCCAATCCTTGAAAAGGTTGCCCAAACTGGTAAACCATTGGTAATTATTGCAGAAGATGTTGAAGGAGAAGCATTAACGACATTGGTCTTGAACAAACTTAAGGGTACATTGAATACCGTAGCTGTGAAAGCACCTGGTTTCGGTGACAGAAGAAAAGCAATGCTTCAAGATATTGCAATTCTTACCGGTGGTATTGTTGCAAGTGAAGAAGTTGGAATTAATCTTGAAGATCTCACATTAAATGATCTTGGTAGAGCAGACGTAGTAAGGGTTAAGAAAGATGAAACTATAATAGTTGGTGGACACGGTGATCAAGAAGAAATTAAGAAGAGAATTGCTCAAATAAAGGCGCAAATTGAGCAAACGACTTCAGAGTATGAAAAAGAAACATTACAAGAAAGAATGGCAAAACTTGCTGGAGGCGTAGCAGTAATCAAGGTAGGAGCTGCAACAGAAACAGAATTAAAAGAAAAGAAACACAGAATAGAAGACGCATTAAGTGCAACAAGAGCTGCTGTTGAAGAAGGTATAGTTCCCGGTGGAGGAATTACCTTGTTAAGAGCAAGAAAACCAGTTGAAAAAGTAGTAGATGAACTTGATGGAGACGAAAAGATTGGTGCAAAAATAGTATATGAAGCATTAGTTGCTCCTATTAAACAAATTGCTAAAAATGCAGGTTACGATGGTGCAATTATCATTCACAAGGTTCTTGAAAATGATGATCCATCATATGGATTTGATGCATTACACGGTGAATACTGCGATATGTTTGAACGTGGAATTATAGATCCTGCAAAAGTTACAAGAAGCGCATTGCAAAACGCAGCATCTATAGCAGGTATGCTCTTGACAACAGAAGTATTGGTAGTTGAAAAACCAGAACCAAAAAATAATCCACCAATGCCAGAAATGCCAGAATATTAATAAAAGTTTTGGAAGTATAGTAACAAATTATTGATTTTTCAAATAAAATGGCTTCGGTATTTCACCGAAGCCATTTTGTTTTTCTTCTTTCTGAAGGTAAATGGTAGATGTTAGATATAAGAAAAACAAATATAAAGAAACTCATCAAATCCACTAAAAAAATTTGTGACAATTGCTTTCTTTGAAATGTTTATTTGCTTTTTATGTTGCTTTTTGGGATTCATCAACGCTTGTATTTGTTTTTCCAGCCATTTCATTAGCTATATTTGCACCATTTTGGATATTTTTTAACATGTTATATATTTTATTCGTAGATGTTTTAAATTCTTTGGCAAATTTTTTATTTCATCTGCTACAACCACAAATCCTCTTTTATCTTCTCCTGCACGTGCAGCTTCTATTGCAGCATTTAGTGCTAATAAATTGTTTGTTTTTCTATAGAATTGATTGTTTCGACTATTTCTCCTATATTTTGTGCTTTTAGTGCTAATTCTTGTACTTTTTCTGCTGCTTGTTCTGTTTTGGAAACAGCATTTTCCATATCATTTACTATTTCCTTAATTGCTTCTATACCTTCATGTGAAAATTGTACCATTTCGTCTGCATTTGCACTCATTTTCTGAACTGATTTTGAAACATTTTGTGTGCATGCTGCCACTTCTTCAACACTTGAATTAACTTCTTCTACTGAAGCAGATGCATTTTCAATACTTTGTTCAACGTCTTAGACTTGAGGAGAAAGTTCTTTTGCAGATGCTGTTTGTTCTTGTGATACAGTTGCTAGGTCATTTTCTGAATAATACATTGCTTGAGAAACATCTATAATGTTTTTAATTAGATTTTTAAGGTTATTAAGCATGTAGTTTAATGAGTTTGCCATTTGTGTTATTTCATCTTTTCCTTTCACATCGAATTTGATTGTGAGATCACCTTCTGAAATTTTTTTATTTGTTTTTTAAGTATCTTTATTGGTTTAATAATTTTTCTGGTGAAAGTAATTGCTGTTATAACACTCACAATTGCAATAATTGAAGATAATATTAATAATATTAGACTGAGTTGTAAAATTTCTTTTGTGGCGGAGATTGCTTCATCATAGTCAACTTCACCTATAATTGCCCAGTTTAATTTTCCATATTTAAATGGAATATATGCGTTTAGTACAGGTGTTCCTCTGTAATCTTTTGTTTTTATCCATTCGGTTTTTCCTGAAAATGCTTCTTTGACACTTGGTGTATTTACTTTTTTCTTGAATATAGTGCTTTCTTTTTTGTCACTTCTCATAAGGTAATCTGGACCAACTGCGTATGTTTCTCCTGTTTTTCCCATTCCCGTTTTTTCTTGTAATATTTCGTTTATTTTATCTATGGGAAGTTGTACTAAGAAATAACCTATAGATTTTCCTGTATTGTCTCTTATTATTGTACCTGCAAATGCGGCAGGTATACCGTGAGAAGGGGAATAAGGTTCAAAATCAACAAAATGTACTTTATTATCATTTGTAGTTTTGAGTAAATTATATAATTTAGCTATGTTTATGTTATTCCACTTCTTTGAAATATATGTAAACTATATTTCCATATAAGGATACAAGAAAAACATCATAAAGCTCCATATGTGGTAGTGTATGCATTGTATTGTAATCGGAAAGTTTTTCTTTTTTAAAAAAATCATTATATTCTCCACTAATTCATGGAAAATATAACTCAAGTCAACGACAGCCTTTTTTATACTTTCTCTATTTGCGATGTTGACATAATGATGCATTGGAAGTGAATGGTGGAGTAAATATTTATTTATGAGGAATGTGCAAGTAAAGTAATTTTGATGGTGTTATACTTTGTTTTATTATATAAACTTCATTATACATGTATATAAATTTATTTCTTGTTAGTAACCTGTAAAATTTTTTAATAACCTAGGTGTTTTTGATGTTTCTTTATTTTTGTTGACCTAAAAAAATTAATATGTTATACTTTAATTAGTAAAGACTAATTAAGGAGGTATATACTTATGAAAAAAATATTAGAGGTTAAAAATTTACACGTATCTGTTAGAGATGAAGATGTAAAGATATTAAATGGTGTAAATCTTGAGATTTCTAAAGGAGAATTACATGCCATAATGGGGCCAAATGGTTCGGGAAAGTCTACACTTGCAAATGTTATTATGGGAAATCCAAAGTATAAAGTAGATAAAGGAGATATACTCTTTGATGGTGAAAGTATTAAAGATCTTACAACAGATGAACGTGCTAAAAAGGGTATTTTTATGACTTTTCAAAACCCATATGAAATTGATGGGGTAAAATTTAACAATTTTCTTTTAACAGCTTATAGAAAAATTCACGGTGATGACGAGTCATACAAAATTTTAAATGAAAGAATACAATCTATCTTAAGTGAGCTTGTGGTGTCTGATAATTTTTTAAATAGGTTTTTGAATGTAGGGTTTTCCGGTGGAGAAAAGAAAAAGGGAGAGATTTTACAGGCAAGATTTTTAAAACCAAGACTTTTAATCTTAGATGAAATTGATTCTGGACTTGATGTGGATGCATTAAGGATAGTTGCTTCTCAAATAAATAAGATTAGAAAAATGGGAACAAGCGTATTAATCATTACACATTACAAGAGAATTTTAAATTATTTAGATGTGGATAGAGTGCACGTATACACAAATGGGCAGATAGTGAGAAGCGGGGATTTTTCTTTGGCAGACGAGATTGAGAAAAAAGGTTATACAACAATAGTGGGGTGAAATTATGTTTGATATGAAGAATAATGAAGAAAAGTTCAATTATATTGCTGAGATTGAACCAGAATATGTAAGTTTACCCGGATTAACTTCTGATATAATTGGTGAAATTTCAGATATTAAGGAAGAACCAAAATGGATGAGAGAACATAGATTAAGGTCATTGGAAATTTTTCAAAGATGGCATGATCCAAGGTTTGGCGTGGATATTTCAGGACTTGATTTGAATAAGATAATTCCTTATATAAAACCTAAAGCTTCTAAAAATACTACTTGGGATGAAGTTCCAGAAGAAATTAAAAAGGCATTTGATAAGTTGGGTATTCCAGAAGCTGAAAGAAAATATTTTGCAGGTGTGGGAGCCCAATTTGATTCTGAAATAGTGTATCAAAATATAAAGAAAGAATTGGAAAATTTAGGTATTATTTTCCTTGATATGGAAAGTGCTGTAAAAAAGTATCCTGATCTTGTAAAAGAATATTTTATGAAACTAGTCCCAGCACATGATCATAAATTTGCGGCTTTGCATGGTGCTATTTGGAGTGGTGGAACATTTTTGTATGTTCCAAAAGGAGTAAAAGTACCTATGCCTCTTCAGGCATATTTTCTTATGAGTAATCCAGGTATGAGCCAGCTTGAGCATACAATAATTGTTGCAGATGAAGGTTCTGAAGTTATATTTATAGAAGGTTGTTCTGCACCAAGGTATAACGTGATTAATTTGCATACGGGTATGGTAGAAATTTATGTAAAAAAACACGCAAAAGTTAAGTATATGACAATACAAAATTGGAGTAAAAACACTTATAACTTGAATACAAAACGCTCAATTGTAGAAGAAAATGGAGTTATGTCTTGGGTTTCAGGGTCTTTAGGTAGTATGAAGACAATGTTATATCCTATGACCATTTTAAAAGGAAAAGGTGCAAAAGCAGAAAGTTTGGGTATTACCTATGCAGGTCCTGGTCAGCATATGGATACTGGTTCAAAGGTAGTTCATCTTGCACCGTATACAAGCTCTACTATTGATGCAAGAAGTATCAGCGTAGGTGGGGGTTGGGCATTTTATAGGGGGCTTTTGAGAGTTGCAAAAGATGCAAGGAAGAGTAAGTCACACGTGCAATGTACAGCTCTGATGCTTGATAATGAGTCAAAAAGTGATACAGTTCCAATTATTGAGGTTTACAACAATGACGCGGATATAGGGCATGAAGCAAGAATAGGCAGAATAAAAGACGAACAAATTTTTTATCTAATGTCTAGGGGATTAAGCGAAACAGAAGCAAAGAGCATGATAGTCAAGGGATTTATTGAACCTATTGTAAGTAGTTTGCCATTTGAGTATGCAGTTGAGTTAAATAGATTAATAGAAATGGAAATAGAATCATCTATAGGGTGAGGTGTTATATATGGAAAAAACATTAGAATTAATTTTAAAAGATGAAATTACCGTTGTATCAAAACCAGAGGAATTTTTCAACAAAGATTATAAAAGTATATCCTCAGTGTTGAAAAATATTGACAATAAATATTTGAGAGAGTATATAGAGAATAAATACAGAGAATACAAGGAAATTGGTTTTCCAAAGTGGAGAAGATTAAAACTTAATAGTATAAATTTACCAGAGTACAAGTACGTAGATTATTTTAAAGATGTGAATTTTGATATAAATATAGATGATTTTGAAGGGACACATAGAAAATTTGTGCTTCTTTCAGATGTGTTTTCCTCAAAAGGAGATTATTTAATAGTAAAGGATAAACTTGAATTGAAAAAAGAGTATAATAATGAAATTACAAACGATGTTTACAATATAGATGGAAAATTTAGCCTTGTTAGAATAATTAATACGGATAAATTTTCTAACAACACGGCAAGGTTTATTGTAAATGATGGAGCAAGTCTTACTTTGTACAATATACATGTCACTCAAAAATTATCTTTTAGTGTGGATAACATGTTTATTTGGACGGGAAATAATTCAAGTGTGGTTGTTAGAGACATATATATTGGTTCAGGAAAAGTGGCGGGATATTTAGGCATAAAGATGAATGGTGAAAAGGCAAATGTAGAAGTAAAACCTTACTTTTTGGGTAAAAATAATGCAATATTTGATTTGCTGTATCTTTTAAGATTTGTTGGCGTGGAAAATAAAGGTTCTGTAAATGCTGAAGGAGCTTTAATGGATAATGCAAAAGTTGTCTTTCGTGGTATACTTGATTTGAAAAAAGGTGCCAAAAATAGTGAAGCGGAAGAATCTGAAAAGTGCATCCTTCTTTCAAAGGATTCAAAAATGGAGGCAATTCCAAGCTTGTTAGTAGACGAAAATGAAGTTACGGCTTCACATGCTGCAAGTTCTTCACCGTTAGACGAAATGGCTGTTTTTTATTTAATGAGTAGAGGATTTAGCGAGAAAGAGGCAAAAAAGTATATTTTAAATGGTATTTTTGAAACACTTATAAATGAGCTATCTAATTTCAGTGTGGAGGGGCTGGTAAAAGATGCTCTCGAGGAGTATACGGGATGATTTTCCTGCTTTGGATAGAAAAATAAATGAAAATAAACTAATTTACTTTGATAGTGCTGCAAGCACTTTGAAACCAAAACTTGTTATTGAAAAGTTATCAAACTTTTATTTAAACAATTATGCAAATGTTCATAGGGCAGTACATACTCTAGCATCTGAGTCAACTCAGATGCTAGAATATTCAAGAAGAAAGGTTGCCAAGTTCCTTAACGCAAGCGAAGAGGAAATAATATTTACTTCTGGAACTACGATGTCTATAAATCTTGTTGTAGAGAGTTTTGTAAGATCAGGTATGTTAAGTAGTAGTGATAGTGTGTTGGTTACATTAGTCGAACATCATGCAAATTTTGTGCCTTGGATTAGACTTTCGAAATTACACAACTTTCACGTAGATGTGGTTGTTCCAACGGGAAGATTTGGAGAGTTAAAGATTGAAGATTTTAATGTAGAACAAGAACCAAAAATAATTGCTGTAACTTTCCAATCAAATGTCACTGGTCAGGTTATAGATATAAAAAAAATTAGGGAAAAATTTCCAAATGCAATATTGTTAGTAGATGGTGCTCAGTACCTCCCTCACAAAAAAATAGATGTTAGAGAGTTAGGCATAGATTTTTTGGCCTTTTCAGCCCATAAAATGTTGGGGCCAAGTGGTGTAGGAGTTTTGTGGGGGAAAAAGGAATTTTTAGAAAAAATGGAACCATTTTTATACGGTGGGGAAATGATTGATAAAGTGGAATTAGATAATGTAACGTTTAATGTGCTTCCGTACAAATTTGAAGCGGGGACTCCAAATATCGGAGGAATTGCTGGATTATTATTTGCTTTGGAGTATTTAGAAGGTGTTGGTTTTAAGGATTTGGAAGAGCACATAAAAAAATTAACGCAATATGCAATTGAAAAGCTAAGTAAGATAAAAGGTGTAGAGTTATACGGGCCATTAAATGAAAATCAGTTGGGAATTGTAAGTTTTAATATTAACGGTGTACATCCGCATGATGTTGCACATTTGCTAGATGAAAAATTTGGTATAGCAATTAGGAGCGGCCACCATTGTGCGCAACCACTTATGAAAGTATTAAAGACACAAAGTTGTTTAGATGTATTCCCGAATAGTACTTGTAGGGCAAGTTTTTATGCATACAACACTCTAGAAGAAATTGATATTCTGGCAATGGCAATCAATAAAATAAAGGAGTGGTTTGATGTATTCTGAACTTATTATGGATTATTCTAAATTAAAGAAATACAAGGGAAAGCTTGAAGATGCTGCTGTTGTAGAGGAAGGGAAAAATTTGTCTTGTGGCGATGAAATAACACTTTATTTAAAGTTTGAGGACGGAAAGATTGTTGATGGAAAATTTGAAGGTATAGGTTGTGCAATAAGCCAGGCCTCGGCAAATATAATGCTTGAAAGTGTGATTGGGAAAGATAAAGATGAAGCATTAGATGTTTTGAGAAATGTCTATGCAATGGTAAAAGGTGAAGATTTTGAAAAAGAAAAGTTAGGAATTGTAAAAGAACTTGAAGATATAAGGAATTATCCTATGAGGATAAAATGTTTTTTGCTTTCTTGGAAAACATTAGAACTTGCATTAAAAAAACAAAAAAAGTAATTTAAATTTTTTATGAATTGTTAAAATAAAATAAAATAAAAATCTATCTAAGAGGGTGAAGAAATGAAAAGAAAAGTTGTAAAATTGACCCTCTTTATTTTGTTAATACTTAATTTTCTTTAGTGTTTCCGTATTCTCATCTATTGTTTCTTTTTGGGTTAACTTTTTAACTGCAACGTTTGGTGGATTATTTGCAGAAAAAATTAGAGAACTTTTTTTGAGGATTTATCGTTAAGATTAAGTGGGGAAATAACGATTAATATCATTGCTTTATTTTTATTGTTGTATTCATGAGTTTTAAATTTTGAAGAAGTTAAGTAAATTTTTGATAAATTTAAAATAGGTATTTCTACGAAAGTTTTAATTTCAGTTCTTTCTGTTTTGCTGTGGATTGGACTCATTATGATTAGATATTTGTATTTTAAGGGAGTTCTTACAAGCCAAAATAGTTGGAAGATTTTGATTCTTAGCATTATTTTAAATATTTTGCTTGCGTCTGTTTTAAATAGAATTATTTTAAAGACTGTTGGTATTATAAAAGATGCTATGAGATATTATTTGAAAGGTAAGCTTAATTACAAATTAAATATTAATTCAAACGATGAGTCTAAAGATATATCGTTGCAGTTGTCCAATATGCTCAAAGGATTAAAAAAGATATTGATTGATGTCAACAATGCCTCTGAAAAATCAAGTAAAGTTTCAGAGTTTGCAAGTGATGGATTTGAAAATTTGTTGAATTTAATTAAAAATATAGAGCAAGGCTACAAAAGGTTTTAGTTGAAAAAATAAGTGCAGCAATTCAGGAAATTATAGAAAGTTTGAAGGAGTTAGCAAATCAAGCAACTGTAGTGAAAAGTGCGGCTTCTGAAACATTGGAGATTAACAAGTGGAACGGTTTGCCGTTGTTGAGAAACTAAAGAAGCAACAAATACTATCTCTGAAACAATTAAAAATAAGGTTTTTAATGATATTTTTGAATTATTTAACAAATTATCTTTTGTTGTAGATTGCGGCACACTCACAGGAACAAAACGCATCAGTTGAAGAAATGAATAATGCTGTAATTTAATTTTTACAAACACAAGATGTAAAAAGGAAATCAGATGAGGTGTACAATGTAGAGAATAAGAGCTTGAATATGGCAAATGAACTTTCTAAAAGTATGAAGTATTAGGCTTAAGAGAACAAATAAATAAATTTGAATTCTAAGCGGTTTGTTGTATAATATATTTAGAGTCCTCGGGGCAGGGTGAGAGTCCCGACCGGCGGTGAAAGCCCGCGAGCCCGTTAAGGGTTGATCCGGTGAAATTCCGGAGCCGACGGTTAAAGTCCGGATGGGAGGGGACAATGCAATAATATGCATTTACCTCTCCCTCCTAATAAAGGAGGGATTTTTCTTGGAAGAATATATGAAGCTTGCCATTGAGCTTGCAAAGAAAGGTATTGGAAAAGTTTCGCCAAATCCACTAGTAGGTGCGGTAATTGTAAAAAACGGGAGAATTATAAGCACGGGTTATCATGAAAAATACGGAGGTTTTCATGCGGAAAGAAATGCCATTTTAAATGCGAAAGAAGATCTTAGGAATAGTGAACTATACGTTAACCTTGAACCTTGTTCCCACCATGGAAAAACACCTCCATGTACTGATTTAATAATTTCTTCTGGAATTTCAAAGGTTTATATTTCCACCCTTGATCCAAATCCACTAATTAATGGAAGAGGTGTAAAAAAGCTGAAGGAAAATGGTATAGAAGTACATATTGGGCTTCTTGAAGACGAAGCAAGATATCTTAATAGGGTTTTTTTTAAGTATATTACCAAAAAAGTTCCATATGTTGCTTTAAAAGTAGCAATGACTTTAGATGGGTTTATAACAGATTCTTTGGGAAATTCAAAGTGGATTACAAAAGAAAATTTTGAAATTTCACACTCTTTAAGAAATTTTTTCTCAAGTATTATGGTTGGAGCTAACACGGTATTAAAGGATAACCCTAGATTAACTTGTAGAAATGGAGGAAGAGACCCTGTAAGAGTCGTACTTGATAAGAATGGAATTACATTTGGAAAAGACCTTAATGTATATGATAAAGGAGCAAGGACTGTAGTTTTTTCAAAAAATTGTATAAATAAAGTGGAATGTTACCCTGAGACAGATCCAGAAAGTATTTTAAAAAGGTTGTACAGTTTGGAAATTGATTCAGTTTTAATTGAAGGTGGAGCAGATGTTTTGTCTCAATTTTTTGATTATACAGATGAAATGCATTTGTTTTATTCTACAAAATTCTTTGGAAATGGTCTTTCACCGTTTAAAGGTGTGAAAAAATTTGTTAATGAAGGAAGCACCTTTAATATTAGAAGGGTTTTAAAATTAA
Organism: Thermosipho sp. 1244; assembly: GCF_018588215.1. NCBI lineage: Bacteria > Thermotogati > Thermotogota > Thermotogae > Thermotogales > Fervidobacteriaceae > Thermosipho > Thermosipho sp. 1244. Next base: position 2,304 of record NZ_LNGA01000005.1, on the reverse strand, counting down.
ACAATGAAATTTATTTGGAGGTAGTAAGAAATGTTTAGTGGGATTATCGAATTTTGTACTAATAAATTTGTGCTTAAAGAAAGTGTTGTTGAGATAGAATTACCATTTGAATGTAAAATTGGTGAAAGCGTTAGTGTTAATGGCGTTTGTTTGACTGTAAAAGAAAATGTTGGAAATAAATATTATTTTGATGTGGGAGATGAAACTAAAAGAGTTACAAATATTTCCTTTTCAAGATATTTAAATATTGAGCGCGCATTAAAAATTGGTGATAGGGTGAATGGTCATTTTGTATTGGGGCATGTTGATGGAATGATAAGATTTGTAAAAAGCGCTAAAAAAAATTCAAGTATTTATATGTATTTTTCTCTTCCAAAAGAAAGATATGCAGTCGTAAGAAAGGGGTCAATAGCTTTAAATGGTATAAGTTTAACTATTTCAAATGTAAGTTTGGATGTTTTTGAAGTACAAGTAATATACCATACTTTTGAAAATACGAATTTAAAATATTTGAGAGTCGGTGAGCTTGTAAACTATGAAATAGATATTTTTGCAAGATATGGGAGGGGAGTGAATTGAAACCATTCATATTGATTGATAGTGAAAGAGAATTAGAGGGGGATTTATTTATTCCAGCGCAAGTATGTGATGAGAAAGTAATAAATTTTTTCTTAAAAGAAGGTAGGGGATTACTTTGCCTTGCTACAGATGAAGAAAATTTATTAAATAAGGGTTTTTTTAGACTGCCAAATAGACTGCCAAATAATGGATCAAAAACTAATTTTTTTATACCAGTTGATTATGGAAAAGGAACGGGTATTTCTGCTATTGAGAGATGTAGGACAATAAAAAAAGTAAGTGAGGGGCTTGATGTTTCACACTTTTTTTATCCTGGGCATGTATTTTTACTTGGTGCAAAGGAAGAAAGATGGGGGCACACTGAAGCTGCTACATTTTTATCAAAGAAATTGGGTTTTTCACCATATGGGGTAATAATAGAAATGCTTAATAATAATGGAAATTCACACGATTTTAAATATATCATGGCATTTTCAAAGAAGTACAATTTAGAAGTTGTAGATATTAAAGATTTATATAAAGAATATAACAAAGAAATATTCCAAATTGAAACTAAAGTAAAACTTCCCACAAAATTTGATGAAAATTTTGAAATTTATACTTTTAAAAACAAATATGATAAAAAAGAACACGTTGCAATTGTAAAAAGACCATTTTTTGATATTCCATTTGTTAGGATTCATTCTGAATGTGCAACAGGAGATATTTTTCATTCACTTAGGTGTGATTGTGGTGATCAACTTGAAAAATCTTTGAAGATAATTTCAAAAAGTGGTGGGATTTTAATTTACCTAAGGCAAGAAGGAAGAGGTATAGGATTAAACAATAAAATTAAGGCTTATGAATTACAAGATAAAGGTTTTGATACAGTTGACGCCAATTTGATTTTAGGTTTTAGAGAAGATGAAAGAGATTATTACATAGCATATCTAATTTTGGAAAAACTTGGTGTAAAGAGGATAAAGTTGCTTACTAATAACCCAAGAAAAGAGATTGAGTTGGAAAAATACGGTATTAAAGTTGAAACAGTTTCAATTTATGGAAATATAAATAAATACAATGAAAAATATTTGAAAACTAAGATTAATAAAATGGGTCATAAAATAAAAGTGAAAGGGGAGAAAGTATGATTGAAGGTAATTTTAAAAGATGTGAAGAATTAAAAATTGGTGTAGTTGCTTCAAGATTTAATTCGCAAGTCACCAAAATGTTATTGGAAGGTGCACTAGATTGTCTAAAAAGGCATGGAGTAAATAATATTGATATCATAAAGGTCCCTGGTAGTATGGAAATAGGGTTTGTGTTAAAAAAGATGATTAACAAGAATTATGATGCAATAATAGCTTTGGGAGCAATAATAAGGGGTGAAACGTATCATTTTGATGTTGTGGCAAATGAAATTTCAAGGGCAGTGATGCAATTAAACTTGGAAGGAAAAGTACCAATATCGTTTGGTATAATAACTGCGGATACTTTGGAACAAGCAATAAATAGATCTGGGGCAAAACTGGGAAATAAAGGATTTGAGGCTGCTATGGTAGCATTAGAAATGGCAAAGCTAAATAAAGTTCTATAAATAAACATGACTTTTAGATGTGATTGTTTTATCATATCCAATAAGAAAATTAAAGAAAGAATTTTAATTATAGAATCCAAGAATATCAAGAATATTAAGTGTAAAAAAAACTGAGTCTGTTTCAAAAATAGTAAGAGACTAATCCGAAA
>NZ_LNGA01000004.1:0-50908 GCF_018588215.1 Thermosipho sp. 1244 | reverse complement strand
TTAATAAAATATCGATTGTAACTAATTGTAACGTTTGGGTTAAGGTGAAAAATATAAGGAATATTCGATGACCTTTTCCGTTAACAAAAAAAGCTTGTATATGGCTTAAAATAACGTGTTTACTTTAAGGTAACTTCCGGTTAATCAAAACGAAAATAATGTGGTTTATAATAATTTATGAGGTTCTTAATTGGTTTAGAACATACCTATGAGGAATGGAAACTCTGATTTTACTTTGGTTTAGGGTATGTTGTTTTTGCCGAGTTTAGAACATACCTATGAGGAATGGAAACAGTTGTAACTCTCGCGACCTTTCCTGAAGGTGCAAAAGTTTTTTGTTTAGAACATACCTATGAGGAATGGAAACTCTAATAAAGCGAACAAACGTTCAACATAAACAAATTCATCTGTTTAGAACATACCTATGAGGAATGGAAACTTTATAATCCTTTTTTCAATATTTTTTCTTGCCATAATATGTTTAGAACATACCTATGAGGAATGGAAACCAATTGCTACCATTCCAATGTATATACCCTATATCGTTTAGAACATACCTATGAGGAATGGAAACCGAAAAAAATTCTTTCGTCACTTTTTAGAACTCTTATCAGTTTAGAACATACCTATGAGGAATGGAAACTACTTAGCCCCTCGGTTTCATATTCGCTATCTCTATCTCTTGGTTTAGAACATACCTATGAGGAATGGAAACCTATTTTTACTTCTTTTTATCTTTGTGTTTGTTTAAAAATAAAAGGAGAGATGATATAATCTCCCCAGATTTGAGAATAGCATACAAGAAAACTCATAAAATATGAATTTGTTATGTTTTCTGGAATTTATACATAAAATTTTTTATTTATTTTTAAAAGAAGTATTTTATTATGTTTTTGCATCTATCTTTTGTTTTTGAATTAATCCTTTCCTATTTTTTAAACAACCCCAAAAAAATAACATAAACCATAAAATTTTACAATAAAAAGAGATACAAAAAACTAAACAGCATGGTCTGGTGAAGTACCGAAACCATGCTGTTTGATAAATTAATAAATTGATTTTTTATTTATTCCACTTTCGAAAGTAAATCTAAAATTGTAGGTTATTTTAATATGTGTCTTAAAAATTCTTTTGTCCTCTGATTTTTTGGCTCTTTGAAAAATTCTTCTGGCTTTCCTTCTTCTGATATTACTCCTTTATCCATAAAGATTATCCTATCTGCCACTTCCCTTGCAAATCCTATTTCGTGTGTTACCACTATCATTGTCATACCAGATTTTGAAAGATCCTTCATTACCTCTAAAACTTCACCTACAAGTTCTGGATCAAGAGCAGATGTAGGCTCATCAAATAACATAAGCACGGGATCCATCATTAATGCTCTTGCAATGGCAACCCTTTGTTTTTGACCACCTGACAAATTATCTGGATAATATTCTATCTTTTCACTCAAACCCACCCTATCTAGCAAACTCTTTGCTTTTTCTACTGCCTTTTCTTTTGACATCTTTAAAACCTTTGTAGGTGCAAGGATCAAGTTTTCCAAAACGGTCATATGTGGAAATAAATTAAAGTGCTGAAAAACCATACCAATTTTTGTTCTTATTTCGTTTATACTCTTATCTTTTTCTATTTTTTTTCCAAGAAAAATTATCTCACCCTTTTGATAATCTTCCAAATGATTTATACACCTTAAAAAAGTACTCTTTCCACCGCCACTTGGACCAATTATTACTATAGTCTCTCCTTTTTCAACCCTTAGATTCACACCTTTTAATACCTTTAACTCTCCAAAACTTTTATGCAAATCTCTAACTTCCAAAATCATGCTATCTCCATCCTTTTTTCTACAACCCTTACAATTCTAGATATTGTAAACGTCATCACAAAATAGATTATTGCTATACCAAAGTATATGGAAAATGTTTGAAAGGTTCGTGTTATCACAAATTGACCACGCCTCATAAGTTCGGTAACTCCAATTATAGATGCAAGCGAACTATCTTTTGTTAGTGTGATAAATTCATTTCCAAGGGCTGGTAAAATGTTTTTAAAAGCTTGAGGAAGTATAATATACCTCATAGTTTGAAAATGGGACATTCCAAGGGATCTTGCAGCTTCATATTGTCCCTTTGGTATAGATTGTATACCAGCTCTAACTATCTCTGCAATGTATGCGCCACTGTTTAAACCTAAAGCTACAATTGCTGCTGGATATGCTTCAAGTTGTATGCCAAGTTGCGGTAATCCAAAATAAACTATAGATATTTGAACTAAAAGAGGTGTCCCTCTTAAAAATTCAACATAAACAGTTGATGGTATATTAATTACCTTCAATTTGGATAATCTACCCATACCAATAAATGTTCCAAGAATCAATCCAATTAAAACTGAAAAAAAAGTGAGTTTTAAGGTATCCCAAGCTCCCAAAAGCAAAAATGGTAAATTTTCTAAAACAACCTCTATTGCTTCCATTATTTTCCCCCTTTAGAACCACTTTTCAACTAAAATATCATATGGACTTTTAAACATATTTGAAATAACACTGTTGACAAAATCTAACAATTCTTTGTTTCCTTTTTTTACTCCAATACCGTATTTTTCCCCTGTATCTATCACAGAAGAAATCAAGAATTTTTGGAATTTCTTTACATACGCATTAGCCACTGCCTCATCTAAAACTACTGCATCAACACGTTTGTTTTGAAGTTCAAGAAACGCATCTGTAAATTTTTGAAATCTTGTAACTTTTATTCCTTTAATCTTGGAAACCACCAAATCACCTGTTGTTCCCAATTGAACAGCAACCTTTTTTCCTTTCAAATCCTCAAGTGATTTTGGAGAGAAATTCTCACCTTTTCTTACAACTATCGATTGGTTGGCGTTAAAATACGGAATAGAAAAGTCAATCACTTTCGCCCTTTCATTTGTTATCGTCATACCCGCAATTATTAAATCAATCTTATCAGACATAATCGCAGGAATAAGCGAATCAAACGGAAGGTTTAATATTTTGAGTTCAACCCCAAGTTCATTTGCTATCTTTTTTGCAATGTCAATGTCAAAACCTACAATACTGTTATTTTGATCCACAAATTCAAACGGCGGAAAAGTAGGTTCCGTACCAACAATTAATACTCCTCTTTCTTTTATCTCCGATAAACTTGCTGTAAAAAACACTGAAACCATAAAAACAATAAATAAAACAGCGACCAACTTTCTCATACTATCCCCTCCTTGTTGTAATACTTGGTAATTTAATTTTAACACATTTAACCTAAAAATAACATGATATGATAAAAAAAATACGGAGTGATAACTCACTCCGTATTTATTATCTTACTCAACTGTAACACTTTTTGCTAAATTCCTAGGTTTGTCCGGATCATATCCCCTCATATCCGCAATTAAATAGGCAAACAATTGAATCACTGGCGAAATTGTGAGTGGATACATATCATCAGGACTATCAGGAACGTATATAATATCATCTACTATCTTTTCCAGTTCTTTGTTACTTTCATTTGTAATTGCAATTATTCTAGAATTTCTTGCCTTTGATTCTTCTATATTACTCTTTGTTTTTTCGAATAAATTATCCTTTGGTGCTATTGCAAATACTGGAAAAGTTGGATCAAGCAACGCTATTGGTCCGTGTTTTAACTCCCCGGCAGGATACGCCGTTGCATTTATATAACTTATTTCTTTTAACTTTAGCGCTCCTTCAAGTGCTGTTGGATAATTTATCCCGCGTCCAATATACATAAAGTGATGATAATTTTTGTAATACGATGAAATTTCTTCAAGATCTATATTGTTTAGAATTTTTCTAAAAACCTCAGGTGCCTGCTTTAAAAACTCAAAATCTCTTTGAAGTTCATCATTCCAAATTCCTTTCATTCTCAACAGGTGCATACCTAAAATATAGAGTACCATAAGTTGATTAACATAAGTTTTCGTAGCAGCCACACCGATTTCAGGACCTGCATTCATGAATACAGTAACATCACTTTCTCTTGTAATAGTAGAGCCAACTACATTTGAAATTGAAATAACTTTTGCACCTTTTCTCTTAACAAGCCTTACCGATTCAAGCGTGTCTGCAGTCTCTCCAGATTGGGATATAGCAATAACAAATGTATTATCATCTACATGTATATTCCTATACCTAAATTCAGATGCAACATCCACTTCTACATCTATATTTGAATGTTTTTCAACAAAATATTTAAATACAAGACCTGCATGATAACTAGTGCCACACGCCACAAGTTTTATTTTTTCAACCTTTTCAACGTTAAATTCCTTTAATTCATTTAAAACAGGTCCTTCAAGTGTTACCCTGCCTACAAGTGCACTTTCTATTGCTTCTGGTTCCTCCATTATTTCTTTTAACATAAAATGTTTGTACCCGCTTTTTTCAGCAGATGCTTCATCCCAATCTATATGGTATACTTTTCTTAAAACTACATTCCCACCTAAATCAGTTATTTTATATTCTCCATCTTTTAAGAGCACCACATCTCCATCTTCCAAAAAGACTACATCTTTTGTATACCGCAAAATAGGTGTAACATCCGATGCAAGCACAACTTTTTCTTTTCCTCTTCCCAAAACAAGCGGACTTCCTTTGCGTGCAGCTACAAGCATATTACTAAAATCAGAATGCATAACCACAATCGCGTATGCACCCTTTAAAAGCTTTATAGCATCTAAAACCGCTATATATAAATCTCCTTTAAAGTGTTCTTCAATTAAGTGCGCTATAACCTCTGTATCTGTATCCGATTTAAAAACATGACCCTTTGCCTTTAACATTTCTCTTAATTCATAGTAATTTTCAATTATTCCATTATGTACTATGGCGATTTTGCCCGTACAATCCGTATGCGGGTGTGCATTTATATCATTTGGAATCCCATGCGTTGCCCATCTTGTGTGTGCTATTCCAATTGACGTCCTCTTTTGAGGTATCTTTGATTTTAAATTTTTAATTTTACCTATGGATTTCTGTATTGATATCTTTCCGTTATCGTAAAATGCAACTCCTGCTGAGTCATATCCTCTGTATTCAAGTTTTTGCAAATCTTCGACAAGCTCTTTTAAATTAAATTCAGTTCCCACTATCCCTACTATTCCACACATCTTTTATTGCCTCCTCAATTTTCGAGGTCAACGAAATTTCTATACCTTGTTTTGCAACCTTTAGTGCGTGATATATTGCAACTTCATCCGAATTCCCGTGGGCTTTAACCACAATTCCATTCACTCCTACAAAAAACGTTCCACCATACTTTCTCGGATCCAATTTTTCTTTTAACTTGTTAAAAACGGGTTTCATAAGAAGTGCGCCAAGTGCGGAAATTATGTTCTTTTTTATGTTTGACTTTAAAATTTCAATTACTAATTTTGCAGCACCTTCCATTGTTTTCATGGCAATATTTCCATGAAAACCATCAGCGACTACAACATCTACCTTTCCCATGTTTATATCATTTCCCTCAATGTTTCCTTTAAAGCTTTCTCCAAATTTTTCTCTCAAGAGTCTAAAAGCTTCTTGCTCTTTTTTTGTGCCTTTATTTTCCTCAGTTCCTACATTTAATAAACCAACCTTAGGATTTTTTATTCCCATAAATTTTGCGTATTCAACGCCCATTATGGCAAATTGCAAAAGTGTAGATGGTTTAACATCAATATTAGCACCCGCATCTGTAAGTATGCAAAAACCATCCTTTGTAGGAATTGGCACGGCAAGTGTAGGCCTTTCTATTCCTTTTATCCTTCCTACAACAAATGTAGCACAAGCTAGTAGTGCACCTGTGTTCCCTGCACTTACAACTGCGTCCACTACGTTATCTCTCACCAATTTGCAACTTTGATACATAGTACTATTTTTGCGTCTTATAGCTTCTGTTGGTTTTACATCCATGGGCAGATAATCTTCCACAACAACCTTTCTACAATTACTTGGAAGGGAAATTTCCTTAAAATTTTTCTCTATACCTACCAAGTAAAGTTCAACATCTGGATTATCTTTTGCAAAAGCCAAAGCGCCAGCCATGATCTTCGCTGGCGCAAAATCACCACCCATTAAATCAATAGCTATTTTTTTCATAGTTATTCTGCAACTTCAAAAATTTGTTTTTTACCATAGTGTCCGCAGTTCAAACAAACTCTGTGTGGAAGTTTCGGTGCACCACAATTTGGACAAACAGATACGGGTACGGAAAATGCTTTGTAGATTTTTGCCCTTTTGTGATGGGTTCTACTTCTTGACCTCTTTTGTTTTGGTACTGCCACGAAAAATCCCTCCCTTGATTAATTATTGCTTAATTTTTCCTTTAACTTCAAAAGTTTTTCAAATCTAGGGTCTATCGAAAATTCTTCCATTTTTTCACACTTGTGATCCGGATGTAAATTTAAATTTTCACCACAATACTGGCACAAACCTTTACAATTTTCGTCACATACAAAAACATCAGGAGCACTTACAACAAGTGCTTCTATTATTCTCTCTTCAAGATCTATTACTTCTCCTTTGTAGTATATCACATTTTTTAGATTTTCTATTTCAGAATCTTTAAAATTTGGTTCACTTTCTAAATCGTATATTCCCTCTATTGTTCCTTCAAGTTCTAAAATAGATGTTTCAAGGCATCTATCACAAGGTCTTTCGATCTTTCCCTTCACTACTCCACCTACTATTATTGTGTTGTCTGTATAAACTATAGAGATTTTCACGTGAAATACGTTATCTATTACTTTGTAAGTTCCTGTGTGCAAATTAATAGTCTCTGTATAATAATCATCTTCTATTTTCATATGTCTTTTCGCTATAATATCTTTTACTTTTATTTTCCAAATCATTTAAATCACCTCTAATTTATGGTATCATATTTAATTAGGAGGGATTCTATGAAAAAAGCACTTTACGTTTTTCTATTAATAATTGCATCAAATCTATATGCCTTTATGCTAGATCCTTTGAATTATATTACCAAATCTAACCTTGGTTTGCAAGTACAATTTTATAACAACGCGGGAAAAATATCCATATACACCCCTTATGTTTACAAAATTGTTTCATACAATACATTTACCGATACCATGCGATTCCCAGAAATAGTCAAAGGACTAGCATACATAGAATCTGGTTTTAACATACATGCCCTTTCAAATATCGGTGCAATGGGGGTTGCTCAATTTAAGGCAGATGCAGCGTTGGATTATGGAATAAACAATGTATGGAATCCAAAACAAGCGCTTCTTGGTGCTGATAGAATGATAAGGTTTTATTACCAAAAATATCAAGATATATATACTGTTTTGGCGATATACAATATCGGAGAAACAAACTATAAAAAAGGAAAATATCTAGACGCGGGAAAAAACTACGCAAGAAAAGTAATCTCTGCTTCAAGGAAAATTAGCAGAAATACGAATTTATACGATAGATATGTGTTATACTTACAAAGTGGGTTTTTAAATGAAAGTACAAATACTTCGTTTTTTGAAATTGGTAGTATTTTTGATTATCTAGGAATTATTTACTTTGATATATCTTCAAAGTTAATCATCCAAGAGAATAACTATCCTATAGAAATTGGTGGAAAGTCTTATTTTAGATTAGATCATTTTTCGTCAATTGTTTTCGGGTATAATTTAAGGTATAATATTAATATATCAATTGGTCCCATTTTAGGTTACTCGCACTTTGAACCTGTCGGCACAAATTATGAGTTATCTTATGATTTTTCAAAGGGATTTAGTTTAAAAAATTTCCAATTTGAAGTGGGATACGGGAACAAGTATTGGCGTATTGGCCTTGGTTTTGATCCAGACTTTGAAAACTTTTATCTTAGATTTCTATACTGAGGTGATATTCCTTGGAATGGTTTAGAAAATTCTTAGATAGTTTGTCAAACATCCCAAATTTTTGGAAAAAGCTCAATAAAAACCAAAAAATAGCATTTACTTCATTAATTTTAGCAATAGTCTTTGCACTAGTGGTTGCTGTAATTTTAAATGCTCCAAAATATGTATTGTTAATCACCGCAAACAACGAAACAGATGCAGGCGCAATTATACAACAACTGGAATCGCAGGGAATACCATACAAAGTCGAAGCAGGTAATAGGATATTTATACCTTCTTCTTACAATGTATACGAAGTAAGGATGAAACTTGCTTCCAGTGGAATTTTAGGTGCATCTTCAAAGGGATTTGAACTACTTGATCAGAGCAGTTTTGGTGCAACAAGTTTTGATAAACAAGTCAATTATCAGAGGGCTTTACAAGGAGAACTAGAAAGAACCATTGCAACTATTAACGGTGTAAAGTATGCAAGGGTGCACTTAACTCTTCCTAAATATACCTACTATGTACGTGGTGAGATGGCTGAAACGCGCGCATCCGTTCAATTGGTACTAGAACCTGGAGCAACTATCTCAAAAGAACAAGTTAAGGGAATCGTATACCTTTTAACAGGCGCAGTAGAAGGGCTAAAACCGGAAAATGTAAAAGTGGTGGATAATTTTGGAAGGGCATTAAGTGATCTTGTAAACTTTGACGAAAACACATATGCTGCTAACACAAAAACGGAATTAAAAATGCAACTTGAAAACTATTATCGAAACAAAATACAACCTGCCCTTGAAACTGTATTTGGCTTTGGAAAAGTAGAAGTAATAACCGATATAAACCTTAATTGGCAAAAGATCGAAAAAACCATCACAACTTATTCTTCTCCAAAAGGAGGACTTTTAAGGAGCAAAGAAACAGAAACTGAGAAATCCACCGTTAAACCCGCAGACGGTGGGCCTGTGGGGACAGAATCAAATATTCCAACAACTTACTATCAAAGCGTAGAGGGATCAAATAGTTCACTGTATGAAAAATCACACGAAATTACAAATTACGAATTAAACCAAATAGTGGAAAACGTCGTACAAAATATGGAAGGAGAAATAGAAAACATATCTGTTTCTGTTATAATAGATTCTTCTTCAACAGTCTTTAATACAGTCTCAAAAGACGAAATCAACAAATTAGTATCAGATATAATCCAAAAAAGTATAGCAGCTAATGCAAGCCCATCGAATATTTCTTATTCTCTTGCCTTTATCCCATTTAGTAGAGAACTTGAAGAACAATATCAACAATTAATCCAAACAGAACAATTAAAAAAGGATATTGTTTTCAAAATAACACTCCTTTTGATTGCAACAGTGTTGATGTTCTTTAGCTCATATGGAATATTACTACAAATTAGAAAATCAAAAGCAAGAAAACTTGTACTTCAAAGGTACAAAATGCTAGAAGAAGAAGCACAGAAATTAGTAGAAGAAGAAGGAGGACAAGAAGCAGAAGAAATACTCAGCGAAGCACAAAAGGTTATAGAAGAACTAAAAGATTACGCAAAACAACTTGCAGTAAAGTCCCCTGAAGAAACTGCAGCCATAATTAAGATTTGGATGTCTGAAAGAGGGTGAGCCAATGCCAGATAAAGTTAATATACCTGGAAAGAGAAAAGCTGCAATACTTTTGGTTTTAATGGGTCCAGAAAATGCGGCAAATGTATTAAAGCAACTTGAAGAACAAGATGTCGAAACACTCACAATAGAAATTGCAAATCTTGGTAAAGTAACAGACGACGAAAAAGAACAAGTTCTATCGGAATTTAAAGAGCTTTCAAAAGCAAGGGAAATGTTGCTTTCTGGTGGTATAGATTATGCAAAAGAAATGCTTATCAAAGCCTTCGGTCCAGAAAGAGCAATGAAGGTTATTGAAAGGCTTGTCTCAAATCTTCAAGTAAAACCGTTTGAATTTATGAAACTTGCTGATCCCATGCAAGTTGTTAATTTTTTACAATCAGAACATCCACAAACAATTGCTTTGGTGTTGAGCTTTTTAGAACCGCCACTTGCAGCTAAAGTGTTGTCCGCGCTCCCAGAAAATATTCAAGCAGAAGTGATAAAGAGAATAGCGTTACTCGAACGTGCATCACCTGATGTGGTAAGGGAAATAGAAAAGAACCTTGAAAAGAAATTCAGTGGAATTGGTATGCAAACGTTAAGTCAAGTGGGCGGTGTAGATACAGCGGCGGAAATTATCAATAATATAGATAGGGCAACGGAAAAAAGCATTATGGAAAAACTCGGGTATGAATCTCCAGAACTTGCAGAAGAAATCAGAAGAAGACTATTTGTCTTTGAAGACTTGCTTAAACTCGATGACAGATCAGTACAACTTGTGCTACGTGAAGTTGACACAAGAGATCTTGCAGTTGCACTAAAAGGTGCATCAGAAGAACTAAAAGAAAAGATATTCAACAACATGTCCAAGAGGGCTGCACAACTTTTAAAAGACGAACTGGAATTTATGGGACCTGTAAGGGTAAAAGACGTGGAAGAAGCACAACAAAAAATTATCAATATCGTAAGAAGATTGGAAGAAGCAGGAGAAATAGTAATTGCAAGGGGTGGAGGAGAAGAATTAATAGTTTAGGAGGTAAATCGTGGAAGAAAATGTATATTGCGTTCTTGATACAGAAACAACAGGCCTTAACCCTTGGTTTGGCGACAGAATCATTGAAGTTGCAATTGTACCTGTATACAAAGGAAAAATAGTTGATAGCTGGATATATCATTCATTGGTAAACCCAAGTATTCCTATTCCAGCATTATCTGAAAAAATCCACGGTATTTCAAATGCACAAATTGCAGATGCACCAGGTTTGGAAAGGGTTTTAGATAATATAAGAGCATATACAAAAGACACTATATTAGTGATGCACAATGCAACTATGGATCTTTCATTTTTGGATATTGCGACAAAAGAAGTAGGTCAATTTCCTATAAATGCAAAATACATAGATACCCTGGAAATATCCGAAAGTTTATACGGAAAACGCAGAAGTTTGGAAAGTCTTGTAAAAGAATTTAAACTAGGAAGTAAAGTTCCACATAGGGCGCTGCAAGATGCTATTTTAACTGCTAAAGTATTTTTAAAATTATCGGAAAAAATTGGTATTGAAAACTTACGAGAATTTGTAAGATTTTGGGGGGATGGGCAATGATTAAAAATTTTGTATTAGATACAAATGTATTAATACACGATCCAGAATCTATTTATGCATTTGAGGACAACAATGTAATAATACCACTTCCCGTACTTGAAGAACTTGATAATTTAAAAAGACAAACGGGAAGTCTTGGAAAATCTGCAAGGCATGCAATAAGGGAATTAGATAGTTTAAGACAGAAAGGTAAGTTATCAGAAGGTGTTAAACTAAAGAATGGTGGGAAGATACAAGTCGTATTTTTAAAGAAAAAAGATCACGAAGACATAGATTTTCTATACGAAAAATACATAGACAACTGGATTTTGGTCTATACACTACACATTTTAAAATCTACAAAACAACCTACTTTTTTAGTATCAAAAGATATAAACTTAAGAGTCAAGGCGGATTCCTTGGGCATACCTTCCCAAGACTATCTTTCCGATAGATCAGAACTTCAATCTTTGACTCCCGGATATTTTGAATTTCATAACATAGAAACCTTGGACAAAGGTTTATTATATCCAAACGCATACATAGACAACTTGGATAAATATTACAGATTCGACGGCGAGAACCTATTACAAATGTCCAGAAAAATAACAGCGTGGAATGTAAAGCCAAGAAACAGGGAACAATTTTTCGCAATGGACGCTCTACTAAATGACAACATAAAATTAGTCTCATTAATTGGAATGGCAGGAACTGGTAAAACCTTCATTACACTTGCTTGTGCGCTACAAAAAACATTTACAGAACAAAAATACGAAAAAATAATAGTGGCAAGGCCACTTGTGGCAATGGGCGGAAAAGATATTGGTTATCTACCGGGAAGCTACGAAGAAAAAATGAAACCCTGGATGTCACCTATTTACGATAATCTAGAATATCTTTTTAGACTTTCCAATACAAACATGAAAGAATTCATGAAAAAAGGTATAATTGAAATAGAAGCACTAACATATATTAGGGGAAGATCCATCCCTGATCAATTTATAATAATAGATGAGGCACAAAACTTAACTCCACACGAAGTTAAGACAATTTTAACTAGGGCAGGTGAAAATACAAAAATAGTACTTTTGGGTGATCCATATCAGATAGATACTCCATACTTAGATAAAGACAGCAATGGACTTGTATATGCCGCAAGTAGATTTTTAAACAGCAAAATTTCGGCACATATAATCTTGCAAAAAGGTGAAAGATCCTTATTAGCCACCGAAGCAGCTAATCTTCTTTAAGGGGGTTTAAGATATATGGAAATTAAAGTCGCAAATTTAGAACTGTATTCTGTACCTTTTCGGGTAAGCATGTTATGGAATATAATATATCAACTAAAACTTTCCGTTTTAGATTTGCTCTCGAAACAATACCAAGATGCCCACTTTATCTTTTATAATGTATTAGGTGAATATGGAACATACGACAAGGTTGAAGAAATACTTTCGGTTTATTTTAAAGACTTTGAAATACTAGATGAAAAACTTGAGTTTAGCACCTCTCCTATTAATAATTTACCGGTTATTGAAAAAGATGGAAAATTAGAAAGACTCGACTGTGAAACATTGGGGATTTATTACCTAAACAACTTAAATAAATTACCAGAAAAAAAATATTCAAAAAACATACTTGTTGTAAATGAACTAGTTGATAAAAAGAGGATAGACGCCTTAAAAGACGACTATATTGTAATTTCTCAAAACAAAGAATTAGATTACAAAAATTTATTTGAAAGAAAAGTACTAGAGGATATAGAAAACGACACCACAAAAGCTGTACTTCTTGATCTTTTGCGAGGTGGTAGCGTATGTTGATTAAATCATTAAAAATAAATGGATTTGGAAAGATAAAAAACAAAGAATTAAAGTTCAAACCTGGATTAAACGTTATATTTGGCCCTAACGCTTCTGGAAAAACAACTATAGCCTACTTTATTCTTAACGCTTTATCAAAACCAGGCGATGAAATCAAAAAATACGAGCCCTGGAACCATTACGAATTTGGTGGTGAAATAACAACGGATGAAGGCACATTCAAAGTGGATTTTCTAAATGGAGAATTTAACACTCTTGTCGATAGAGAACTCTTTGAAACAGTGGGGTTTATAAAGGAAAACGAAAAATTAGACCTGTTAAGGGAAAAAGATTCCTTTGTTATAGGTTATATGAAAAAGAAAATGCAAAAAAATGAGTGGGGAATAAGATTAACTGAAGCTATTGCAGCTTCAAATAATTATTTCGAAAAAGTCCAATATTGCATTGAAGAATTAAATAAAAAAATAGTTGAACTTGACGCACAAATTTTGGATATAAAGAAAGAAATTGAAAAATACAATAAAGATATACTGTACAAAAAAGAATTGAAAAAAGAAAAGGAAAAAGTTGAAAATGAATTAATCATCAAACAAAGTAAATTGGAAGAAGAAAAGGGAAAATACATAAAGGAATTAAATGACAAAATAAGAAGCTTGAGTTTAAAAAAAGAAGAATTAAACATGTCTTTACAAGAATTTTCAAGAATCTCCAAAATTGATAGGGAAAAAATAGTACAAGTTAGGGACTTTATGAATACACTAGAAGTACTCAACAAAAACATAGATGGAATTTCAAAACAATACAACGAACTTTTAAATAATTTAAAAAATATTGAATCCCTATTAGAGGGAAAAATGAAAAATTTGAATATAAAAGATGAAAAAGAACTTGAAACGGTCAACCTTAAAATTAAAAATTTAATTTTATTAAAGAAGATGTATGACGAAAAGAAAAATAAATTAGAAGATATACTAGAGGAAAACCCACTTTGGAAACTCTTTACTGAAAAGGAAAATTTAATTGATGAACTGGAAGAAGAAGAAGCAAAACACAAAGAAAACCAAAACAAAATACAAAAGAAAATTGACGATCTAAAAGAAAATTTAAATAAAATTTCTTCTTCTATAAAAATTCACAAGGATTTTTCTTTTGTCTTTTTCTTTGCGGCTTTGATCTCGTTGATTTTTGGCTTTGTTATGAAAAACATTTCACTTTGGTTATTTAGCGGAACAATCATCACGGGTATTGCTGGATTTATTGAAACAGTTCTCTGGAGAAAAAAGGAAGGAACAGCAGAAATAATAAGAAACGAAATAGATGAATTGATGAAGAAAAAAATAATACGTCCTAGGTACTTAAGCTTACTAAGAGAATATAATTTAAAGTCACTAAAAGAATTAAGACAAAGATACTACGAATTTATTGAATGGAAGACAAGAAAGAAAGATTATCAAAGTACAAGTGAAGAATTTAAAAGGTTAGAATCTGAAATTTTAAAGGAATTAAAAGATTTTAATTTGGGAAGTGCTGCCCAAATTATAGATTCCGGTATTTCTTACCTTGAAAGGTTGGTAAATGAAGTACAAAGGCTAATTCTTACAAAATCCTCGTTGGAAAAACAAATATATGAAGTAAAATCCGAAATGGAAAATCAATTAAAGAAAAAAGATGAAACAACACTTACCCTCAATAAATTAGTGGAAGAACTAAAGCTCTCACTTGATGAAATCAAAAATTTTGATAATCTATACGGTAAATATCTAACTATAACGGAAAATATTACAAGGGTAGAATCTGATATTGAAAAATACCAATCTATGTTGGACAACGAAATATTACCCGAAGAAATCAGAAATTTGGAATTTGAAATAAAAGAATTACGAAGAAAAAATAAGGAAATTGAAGAGGAACTTTCAAAAGAGCTAAAACAAATTCCCTCTTTTGAAACTTTATTGGAAAAAATACAGGAAAAAGAAAAAATTATAGGAAAAATCGAATCTCTAAAAGTATACTTATCAAATATCTCAAAGGCAAAAGAAATATTAAGAAAAAGACTAGAAGAATATGTGGAAACCTATGGAAAGAAATTCAAGGAAGAATTTACTAAGATATTACTTTCCATAGTAAATGAAACCATGCCAATTATTGTCGAGGATAACCTTTCTGTAAGGTTAAATATAAACGGTGAAAAATTAAATCCAGAGGAATTTCTAAGTGCTGCTACTTTTGATCAAATGTTATTTGCATACAAAGTTGCACTCTTTAAAACTATGGCAGAACACAACCTTCCATTGATAATTGACAACGCTTTTATAAGGTACGACAACGAAAGACTAAAAAGAGTAATAGACATCTTAAATCACGAATCAAAGAGAAGGCAAATAATACTATTAACAAGTGACATTAGACTGGCAAATACTTTTAAGGATATTGTTAAGTTGGAGGGATAATATGTACAAAAGAATCCTCTTAAAACTCAGTGGAGAGGTACTAAGCGGTGAAGGTGAAAAAGGATTCAACCATGAAAACATCATATACCTTGTTGAGGAGTTAAAAAAGATACTAGAATACGGGACAAACATGGGAATCGTTATTGGTGCAGGTAACTTATTTAGAGGCAG
Source organism: Thermosipho sp. 1244 (assembly GCF_018588215.1). Classification (NCBI taxonomy): domain Bacteria; kingdom Thermotogati; phylum Thermotogota; class Thermotogae; order Thermotogales; family Fervidobacteriaceae; genus Thermosipho; species Thermosipho sp. 1244. Next base: position 35,408 of record NZ_LNGA01000004.1, on the reverse strand, counting down.
AGAAATGCAAGAGTTATCCCCAACTATTGCAGATCAAATAGGTATGTTGGGAACGGTAATAAACGCATTGTATCTGAAAGATATTTTTGAAAAAAATCACCTAAGAACTGTCGTTGTTTCACAAGTAACATCTCTACCGTCGATAAGACCCATACATTACGATGATATAAACCTATACTTTGATGCAGGATACGTTGTAATATTTGCAGGCGGAACAAGTAATCCATTCTTTACCACAGATACAGCTGCCGCATTGAGAGCTGTTGAAATGAAAGCAGACATACTAATTAAAGGTACAAAAGTAGACGGTATATACGATAAAGATCCAAAAAAATACAACGATGCAAAGAAATTTAATATGCTCACTTTCGATGAAGCAATAGAAAAAGGATTAAAAATTATGGATACCGAAGCATTTTCCATATGTAAAAGGTATGATATGAAAATACTTGTTATGGACTTCTTTAAAAAGGGTAATCTACTTTCCGCTGTAAGGGAGGAAAATGTAGGTACTTTGGTGGTGCCCAAGTAATGTGGTATCCAGGACACATAAGTAAGGCAAAAAGGAAAATAAAAGAATACCTAAAAGCGGTTGATACAATTTTAATTATTTTAGATGCGAGGGCTCCACTTGCAACTACCGCTTTTGAAAGAGAATTATTTTTTGGAAAAAAGATCCTTTATATTTTAAACAAATCAGATTTAGCAGATGAAAACTACACAAATCTGTGGATAAAAAAAATAAGTGAAAAATCACCTGTTATATCTTTTTCAAAAAAAGAACCTGTAAGTAAAATTAAAAAATTTATTAAATCCTTTTCAAAAGAAAAATTAAAAGAAACACGTGTATTAATAGCAGGTGTTCCAAATGTGGGAAAGTCGTCTATAATAAACAAAATTTCAGGTAGAAAGCTGGCAAAAACGGGGATGGCTCCAGGTATAACAAGGGGGTTACAATGGATAAACTTGGGAAATGTAAAATTACTCGATACCCCTGGAATATTATACTCAAAGCTATTTAACAAAGACATAGCTGCTAAATTACTCCTTATTGGTTCTTTACCTGTAGAATCAATAGAAAAATATGATATAATTACTCGGGCATATGAACTTTTTAAAGATGAATTAAACATCAATAAAAGCTTTGAGGAATTTTTGGAAGAATATGGAAAACAAAGGGGATTTATCTCAAAAGGTGGAATTGTGGACTTTGAAAGAACCAAAAATAATATATTCAAATCAATTTCAGAAGGAAAATTTGGACGGTTTACATACGATAAGGAGGTGAATCTATGGATGCAAAAATAATTAACTCACTAATTTCAGCGGTAAAATCTACCTTTAAAATGGTACTTAAAGTTGAACCTAATGTTTCAAAACCTTCAATCTCCAAAGGAATTGAACCAAAATACCCCATAGTTACAGTTATAGGTTTTAATGGAGACATAGATGGTAACTTAATTTATTCTTTTAACAAAAACACAGCAATTAAAGTGGTTAGTACCATGATGGGAATGCCATATGAGAATCTAGATGAACTTGCATTGAGCGCATTAGGTGAGTTGGGAAACATGACTAGTGGATCAATTGCAATGGAACTTGAAAAAGTAGGGTATAAAGTAGATATTACACCTCCTACTGTAATCACAGGTAAAGATATTCAAGTTACCGCAGAAGGTGTAATATTAAAACTTCCTTTGAATATCTTTTCAGAAGGAGATTTTGAAGTACATATGGTAATTAGAGGTGGAGGGAAATAATGATTGTTATAACCAGTGTCTTAAGGGAAGAAATTTTAGGTGCTTTTAGGGAACTACTTCCCGTTTTAGAAAATGGTGAAATATTAAAAAGGCCTTATATGAGGGGATTAATAGGTGCAAATGAAGTGCTACTTGTATATGGATTAATTGGAAAAGTTGAATCTGCAATGATGGCCCAAGTTTTAATAGATAAATTCAATCCTAAATACCTAATACATTGCGGTTCGGCAGGCGCAATAAACGAAAAAAGAAAAATTGGGGATATAGTTTGTGGAACAAAGTACATAGAACACGATATAGGGTTTAGAGAAAAAACGGTATCATCATTTAAGGCTTCTGATGTTTTAGTTGAAAGAATATACGATATATACAACGATACAATTTTTGGGATTATTGCAAGCGGTGATTCTTTTATAAACTCAAAAGAAGAAAAGGAAAGAATTTACAAAGAAACACAAGCAGAAATAGTAGATATGGATAGTGCGGCAATAGCAAAGGTTTGTGCAGAAAATGGTATAGAATTTTGTTCGTTGAAAATAGTAGTAGACAAAGGTCTAGAAAGCAGTGAAATAGAGATAAAAAGTAATTTCAAAAGGCTTGCACCATTTCCCTCTGCCATTATTGCCGAAATGTTGCAAAAACACCTGTTATAGGAGGGATATATGCTAAACGTCGGAGTCTTTTTCGGTTCAAAAAGCGTTGAACATGAAATTTCGATAATAACAGCAAATCAAGTCTTATCTTCCATAGATAGGAAAAAATACAACGTTGTTCCCATTTACATTTCAAAAAAAGGTGAATGGTTTACGGGAAAAATACTTGAAAATATAGAAAATTTTAAGGATATTGATTCCACGTTAAAAAAAGCCAAAAAAATTGATGTTATTCTTCCCCAAAAAAACAAATTAGTTTTAAAATCAGGATTAAAAAAGTACTATATCGACTTTTGTTTCCTTGCATTTCACGGAACAAATGGAGAAGATGGTACATTTCAAGGTATGTGTCAATTTTTTGGCATTCCTTTTTCTGGGAGTGATTTTTACTCTTCTGCATTTTCAATGGACAAGGTTATAACAAAAATTCTATTAAAAGAAAAAGGTATATCAGTAGTAGATTTTAAATATACAACAAAACCTAGTGAGGATTTTTTAAAAAAATGCGAAGAAGAATTAAGCTATCCCATGATAGTGAAACCTGCAAGATTAGGTTCAAGCATAGGTATTTCAAAAGTTGACAATAGAGAAGAACTAAAAGAGGCAATAGATCTTGTTCTTAAATTTGATGATAAAGTACTGATAGAAAGGTGGATTGATGCAAAAGAAGTAAATTGCGCCGTAATGGGTTATAAAAACATTTTGGTATCAAAGCTTGAAGAAATAGTAAAAGAAAAAGAATTTTTTGACTTTGAGGAAAAATACTTTAAAAAAGGCAAAAAATTTTCCAATCATATTATTCCGGCAAATCTGGATGAAAAATTAGCAAAAGAGGTAAAAAAAGTAGCTATAGAAACATTCAAGGCATTGGAATGTGTAGGAAATGTAAGGATAGATTTTCTAGTAACAGACAAAGTATACGTAAACGAAGTAAATTCTATACCAGGTGCATTGGCATTTTATCTGTGGCAACAAAGTGGTTTTACATTTTCACAAATAATCGATAACATGATAAATATAGGACTTGAAAGGGCCAAAGATAAGGAAAATAAAATCTTATCTATCAATACAAATCTTTTAAATTTAAAGGTGGGTAAATGATACATTATGAAATAATCCCTAAAGGTAAAAAAAATATACTTTTCTTGCACGGTTGGGGTGCAGATTTTTCTTATTTTAAACCAATTGCAGAAAAATTAGAATATACCTCAATATTAGTTGATTTACCCGGTTTTGGAAAAAGTTCAAAACCTCCTTTTGTAATGTCTAGTTTTGATTATGCAAATACTATTGAAAAATTTATTGAATCATTGAACTTAGATAGCATATCTTTGGTAGGACACTCTTTTGGCGGAAAGATTGCCGCTATTTTGGCATCAAAAAATCCAAAGTGGCTCGATAAATTAGTAATAATTTCTGCACCTGGTATAAGAAGAAAAAACTTAAAGTTAAGATACAAAGTATTAACTTATAAATTACTGGTAAAAGTATTTAAATTTTTAAACTTCAACACACAATATTTAAGAGAAAGATTTGGTTCAGAAGATTTCAAAAATTCTCAAGGTATAATGCGCGAAATTTTAAAAGTCGTGGTAAATGAAGACATATCCGAGGAATTAAAGAAAATAAAAAGTGAAACGTTAATTATTTGGGGCGACCTAGACGATTCTGTCTCTTTTGATGTTGTAAAAGAATTTGAAAGATTAATCCCAAATTCAAAGCTTATAATCTACAAAAATGTCTCACACTTTCCATTTTTGGAAAATTACGACAGATTCTTAAACGATTTAAAAACATTTTTAGGAGGCTAGTATGCTTGAAAAGATATTTTTGCTCCTATTTGTTTCAAATTTTGTAATTAGATCCATTTATTCTCTTCATATGCTACAACTTGAAGAATATTCCGAAAAAAAATATTTAAAATGGATATTTTCACATCTTAACAGGTACTTGGTTAATCTACTATTTGTACTATCTATTGTCTTTTATTTTTTCAACCTATACATTGCAATTGCATTGTTGGTAATTTCAATATACGTTGACTTGCGATACTTTGTTTTGGTTAAAAAGAAAAAACCACTTGTTTTTACAAAACGCCTAAGAAGATTATTATACGTTTCATACGTAATTTTTGGTTTTTGTTTACTATGGGCTATACATTCAAGCAGTTTATTATCCGAATCTATTTTATTTTTCATAAGCTTATTTAATTCATTTTATTATTTTTTAATAAATGCGTTAATGCTTCCTATCGAACACTTAATCAATGAATACTACTACAAAGATGCTAAAAGAAAGGTAAAACATCTAAAACCACAAATTATAGCAGTAACGGGAAGCTATGGAAAAACAAGTACAAAATACTTTCTTACCCATCTCATTAGCGAACACTACAAAACACTTATGACACCGGAAAGCTACAACACTACAATGGGAATTACAAAAGTAATCCGCGAAAAACTAGATAAGTCGCACGAAATATTTGTCGTAGAGCTTGCGGAAAATGACAACTACGGATATGATAAATTACTTGACTTACTCCACCCAGATATATCCATATTAACTTCTATTGGTATACAACACCTTGAAGAATTTCACAGTATGGAAAATATAATAAAAAATTTTAAAAACTACCTAACAGATAAGAGGATAGGGAAAAAAATTGTAGTAAATTTAGACGATGAAAACATAGAAAAATTAATAAAAGATATAGATGCAGAGGTTATAACTTGTGGAATAAAAAATGAAAAAGCACAATACAAGGTAAAAGATTTAAGACTGGAAAAAGATGGCTCACAATTTATACTTAAAACTCCCAACAACCAAGAGTTTGAAATAAAAACAAATGTATACGGAAGGGAAAATATAATAAATTTACTACTTTCCATTGTTAGCGCTTTTGAATTAAAGGTACCAGTGGAGGAAATAATAGAAAGGGCTAAAAATATAGCCAAACCAAAACACAGACTAGAAATAGTTAGAGACGATACAATAACTGTAATAGATGATACCTTTAATTCGAATCCAAAGGGGTTTAAAATGGCACTTGAATATTTATCACTTTTTAATGATAGAAGAAAGATATTAGTAACTCCTGGTTTTGTGGAATTAGGAGAAAGAGAAGACGACGAACATTACAAATTGGGAAAATTAATATCAAAGTACGTAGATGTTGTATTTTTGGTGGATAAAAAAAGAACAAAAAAGATTTTAAAAGGGCTAAATGATGCTGGGTTTAAAGGAGAAATCTTTGTTGTAAATTCCTTGGATGAAGTTATCGAAAAATTTAAAACATTTCTAAAACAAGGTGATGTAATATTATTTGAAAACGATCTTCCCGATAACTACGCATAACCCCCCAAAAACGGGGGGGATGGTGTGGTGCTCATGTTGGCACTTTTCACTTTTCTGTCAAAATATGTTTTATAGTAAGTATCCCAGAAGTAATATCTTGATTTTCTACTATTATAGTTTCTGGTACTTTTAGTATAGCAGGCGAAAAATTCCAGATTGCCTTTATCCCTTTTTTTATTAGTAAATTTGCTACCTCTTGAGCGCTTTCTTCTGGAACACAGATAATACCTATCCTTACTTTAAATCTTTTTATAACCCTCTCAAGAAAAGACAAGGGAAGAACAGAAAGTTCTCCCACAAAACTTCCTATTTTTTTTGAGTCATTATCAAATATTGCAACAACTCTTATTCCTATATTCTCAAATCCTGCGTATTTTGCAAGAGCACTTCCAAGACTTCCTGCACCAACTATTACTATATTCTCCAAGGTCCCCGTACTGAACAACTCACCAAGTTCTTCTATAAGTGAAGGGATATGATAGCCTTTTTTGGGTCTTCCAGTAATATTAAGATGCGTAAAGTCCTTTCTTACTTGTTCTGGTTTTATGTTAAATTTATTTGCAAGCTCATCAGATGATATATAATCTTCATCGATTTGCATCAAATACGCATAGTACTTTTTTAGTCTTTCAAAACTAGGTCTAGGTATCTGTATGGGCCATTTATCTTTTTTTGTCATCTTCCTTTAACACCTCTTTTATATTTTGATGTTTGCCTTGTATATTATTTTATCATCCACAACCATTTTTGAAAACTTCCCACATTTTTATTTATACATTAAATATTTTTTAAACATATCTGCTTCAAGAAAGACATTTTTTGTAATTCTACCATAAACTACTACTATTTTATGGTAAAATAAATTAAAACTAAATTACAAAATTTTTCGTTTCTTTTTTTGTTTCTTATTGTTAATCTTGGTTAAACAAAAAACTAAAAAAATGATGGTAACATATAATTGTGAAAAATATTACAATATGTGTTAAGGGGGGGAATCATATGGATAATCCAAAGAAGGTCGACGTAGAGGTTTGTGTTGGAACTACCTGTCATTTGATGGGATCAAGTATATTGATAGATACAATTGAAAATCTTCCTGAAGAAGTAAAAGAACATTTAAATTTTAAGTGTTCTTTATGCTTTGGTGATTGTAATGAAGGACGTACCCCTCCGATAATAAAAGTGAATAAAATCACATATCACGGAGTTACACCTGAAAAATTAAAGGAAATAATATTTTCATGTCTGGAGGAGATCAAATGAGAAGATTTGTTCTTAATAATGTAATTAAGTTAAGAAGAATGATATATATGGAAATAATTAAAAGTTATAAAAGTGGAAATCTTAAAGAAATTCTTCCAAAAATACCAAGAAAGTTAATTCCAGATACTTACAGTGAAGATAGGAGACGTATTTTTTACGAACGTGAAATTTTAAAAGAAAAGATAAAGTTTGTTCTCGGACTTGATTATAAAAAGGTTAAAGATCTTGAATTGTATGAAATAGCAGAAAACATAGAAAAAATCGCAAATAGTACATCAACGTTATTAGCAGAAAATCCTGAATTAGGAGTAATAAAGGATGTTTGTAATGACTGTCCAGGTGGAAAATACTATGTGACAGATTTATGTAAAAACTGTATAGCACATTCTTGTATGGAAGTTTGTCCAAAAAAAGCTATAACAAGTTCAGGAAATCGTGCGATTATAGATTACGATAAATGTGTTAGTTGTGGTCTGTGTTCATCTGCTTGTCCATATGATGCTATTATTAAACTTGAGCGACCTTGTGAGAAAAGTTGTATACCGAAAGCCATAGGAAAAACAAAGACAAGTCCCATAGAAGTTTCTCAAGAAAAATGTACCGGCTGTGGTGCTTGTCTTGTGGCGTGTCCATTTGGAGCACTTGAATTTCCTTCGCAAATATTGCAAGTTGCACATAAACTAAGTACAGGTGAAAAGCTATTAGCTATATTCGCACCATCTGTAGTATCTCAATTTGGAAGAAAAGTTTCCGTTCAACAATTTAAAAAAGCCTTAAAAATAATGGGGTTTGCAGATGCATTTGAAGTTGCAATCGGTGCTGATTTAGTTGCAAAAGAAGAAGCCAAACATTTCATAGAACATGGTGGTCCTATGTTAACTTCTTGTTGCCCGGCATATGTGAATTTTGTAAAGAATGAGTTCCCTAATCTTGCTGAATACATATCACCAATAGAATCACCAATGGTTATGCTTGCAAAAAAATTAAAAAAAGATTATCCAGATCATAGCATAGTGTTTATAGGTCCATGTTTAGCTAAAAAACTCGAAGCATTTGAAAAGAAAATACCCGAATACGTCTTAACATTTGAAGAAATTGGTGCAATGTTTGCTGCTTTGCAAATTGAGCCCGCTGAATGTGAACAGGAGACATTAAATGAAGCAACAGGAGTTGCATGGGGATTTGCAACATCAGGTGGTGTAAGTAATGCATTAAAATACTATGTTAGAGAAATAGCGGGAAATGAAAAAGCTGAAAGTATAAATATTACGGTTGCCAATGGACTTGCAGAATGTAAACACGTTCTTGAAAAACTCTCAAATGGCAAACTAGACACAGATATAATTGAAGGGATGGCCTGTGATGGGGGATGTATTGCTGGCCCTGGCGTTTTGGCAGATCCACGTATTGCAAAAAGCCTACTTAATATGTTTATTAAAAATGGGGTGAAAAAATGAAAGAAACTGGAAAGAAAAAAATATATATTTGTATGGGGAGTGCTTGTCATTTAAAGGGAGGAGAAAAGGTAGTTAGAACTTTTCAAGAATTAATCGATAAATATGAGCTTAAGGACAAAATCGAATTGAAGGGATCATTTTGTCTCGGCCCTTGTGCTCAGGCTGTAGTTATAAAAGTTGAAGAACAGTTGATAACAAATGTCTCTCCGGAAAATGCCAAAGAAATATTCGAAACAAAAATACTTCCCGTAGTTAATGGGAAGGAGGAAAATTAAATTATGACTGAAAAAAATATTTGGAAAACTCTTTGGGATTACGATCCAAACGGATTAGTTGTTGTAGATAATCAATTGAAAATTGTACTTGTCAATCCTGCATTCTGTAAAATGTTTAATGTTACAGATAATATTATAGGAAATAATCTCGAGGAAGTTATCGGTTCTGATATCTCTTCTTGTTTTAAAAAAGTTTTGACAACCAATGAAAATATAGTGGGTAAACAATTATACTTCAGTAAACAAGACTTGATTACTACCAAAGTTATTTTCAGAATACCAGACGAAGGATTAATTGCAGGTGTGTTCACAGATGTAACACACGAGGAAAAAGAAAGAGAAAAAAAAGAAAAAATAATGGAAGAAACCGTAGAAAAAGTTCATCAAGTTATAGACCATCAAATGGAAACAGCACAAAAAATAGCAAGCCTTCTTGGAGAAAATACAGCAAAGACAAAAGCATATTTGCTAAAAGTGCTTGAAGTAATTCGGGAGGAAAAATAATGAAGGAATTTAAACCTGTATATTATTACAAGGGATGGGCAAAGTATAACGAAGAATTAAGCGGGGATAAAGTTAAATGTTGTTCAACTCCCGACTCATTCATATTGGTATTATCAGATGGACTTGGAAGTGGTGTCAAGGCTAATATACTTGCCACTCTGACAACAGAAATTTTTCTTACAATGTTTGAGGAAGGTATTCCACTTCCTGATATTTTAGAAACCGTTCTAAAAACTTTACCTATATGTGAAGAAAGAAAAATAGCATATTCTACGTTCACTGTTATCCAAGTTTTTAAAAACGGAGAAGTAAGGGTAGTAAATTTCGATAACCCTGATCCCATTTTTGTCTCAAATGGCTCTATTTTGAGGATTCCAAGTGAAGAACAAACTATCCATGGTAAAAAACTCAAACTCTGGAAATTTAGAGTTATCGGTCGCACATATATTTATACTTTTAGTGATGGTGTACTTTATGCCGGACTAGAAAAATTACTAGATTTAGGCTGGGGATATGAAAATATTTCTGATTATCTTATTAAAGCTACTAGAAAATACGATGATCTAAAATATGTTGTTGATAACATAATGGATATAGTTTTTAACTACTACGATGGACAACCTGGAGACGATGCAACTTTAGCAGGTATTTATATAAGAGAAAAAAAGAAATTGGTAATTTTTACAGGTCCCCCTTTAAATAAGGAAAATGATGAACAAGTCGTTAAATTGTTCTTGTCAGAAGAAGGAGAAAAGATAATCTGCGGTGGAACAACGTCAAATATTGTTTCACGATATGTAAACAAAGAAGTTAAAATGGACCTCTCTACAATGAGATCGGATGTACCTCCATTTGGAGAATTAGAAGGTGTTGGACTAGTAACGGAAGGCGTTTTAACCCTTTCAAAAACATTAGAATTACTTGAAAAATGTAATGGTGATAAGACAAAAATTCCAAAAGACGATAAAAATGCTGCTGTAATGTTAGCTAAGAAGTTGTTGGAAGCAGATGAATGTAAATTCATTTTCGGTCAAAGCATAAATTCCGTGTATCAAAATCCAGATTTACCAATCGACATTTCTATACGTAAGAATATTATAGAAAAGCTTGCAAATATTCTTTCAAAATATGAAAAAACTATCGAGGTAATTAAAGTTTGATTCTTTTATTTTTTCTCATAAAACCATAAAACAAAAGGGGGATAAATTCCCCCCCTTTTATTTTCTTTACTGTATTAATTTAAAAATATTCAACATTTACTATCTTCCCCTTTTTTTCTAGGACTTTTGCTATATCTTTTATCAATCTAAACTTTAATGATATATCGTGTGTAAACAACGGATTTTGATGTGCGGGATTTATCGCTCTTCCAACAAGGAAATTTATTACATCTGCTTCTTCTAATAATTCAACTAATTTCTTTGCACCCAATCCCAATTCTTTCGATTGGTGTTCATAGTATCTAAAAACCTCTGTTAATGTAATTATTCCTTCTGTTACAAGATCAATCCCTTCCATATAACCAATAGGAGGAGATTTATGAGAAATACTATTTAAGTCTATCTCTATCTTTTTCCCTGTTATCCTTTCAACAATATGACCTGTAGTTCCCCCACATATTACTTTTCTTCCTTCAGAATTCATCAATTTTCTCACAACTAATTCATCATTTTCTTTCTTTTCAGGTGGCCCTACCATTATTGACAATATTCTTTTTTTTCTTATCTTTAAAGCCACAACGGTTGCATCATCGCCCTTTGTTCCTCTATCAAGTTTCTTCACAAGATCAATTAGATACTCTACCATCTCTTTATGAGAAGCACCTTTATTTATTAAAAATTTTAATTCTCTTTCTATATTTTCAACCCCAAAACCAAATGGATATTTATCCGTCCCCATTCCAGCTTGTGAAAACCCATCGGTCATTAAAAAAATCGAATCCCCTTCTTGAATATTCACTTTACTTATATACAATTCTTTACCCTTTACAACTTTCTTTTGTTTTTCCAAATTTATTATTTCTTTTCCTCTAAAGAAAAACAATACAGGAAACTCATATTCTATAATTGTACAACATTTTTTTGTATGTTCCACTAAACAAGTGGCAAGAGTAGCATAACTTATTCCTCTTACTTTACACACGGGTAATGTTAGCAATATTGACTCAAAAACTTCTTCTATCGGTAAACCATTAAATACCATTGACGTAGCCATGGAAGCTGTTAAAGTTGATAAAATATTTGCTTTTACACCGCTTCCTAATCCATCAGATACGCTCACTACTGTTTTTTCTTCACTCTTTTTTATTTTTACTGTATCTCCACAAACTTCTTCTCCTAGTTTGTTCTTGAACCCATATGTTATTTCACAAGTTATCATTTTCTTCCTCCATAAACTTTTTAAATTCCATAAATCTCGTTTTAGTCTCCGCGATAGATTCTCCTAATAATCCTGCTATTTCCTGTGCAAGATGCATCTGTTTATTTAAAACTTCCTCTATTTTTTCAATTGTTTCCCTTTTTAATTGTCTTATCTTCTCTTCCTGTTTCATTTGTTTTGTAATATCAATTAACATTAAAACATCCCCGCTATCCTCGGGAAGGGAAAATTTTTTCTTGTAAAAACTATATCTTTTTCCTCTTACTGTTACATCGCAAATTGGTTTTTTTACCTCCAAAATTTCTTGGATTAGTTTATATAATTCATTGTTTGAATAACTCATAAACAGAACTCTGGCCATTCTATTTTTGAAAGTAATTTTTCCATCTTTATAAATAATTATTATATTTGGAGTTTCTTCAACAACCATATTACTTACACTTGAAACTTTTTCAACAAGATAAGTAACACACATTTCTTTTTCTGCTTTTCCTTCCAAAACCGCTATCGCCTTTTCTCTACAAGTATTGTATCCACAGGCACCACAGTCTAATTCCTTGGATGGATCCGTTTTTCCAATTGAAATTAAGACTTTCTTTATTTGCTCTTCTGTAAACTTTGCATCTTTTTTCTTTTTTTCAAATGTTCTCTTTAAATCAAGTGAATAATTTTCAACATCTAATGTTTCTACATCTCCGGATAATTTTTTTATAGCAACCGCTATTCTTTCTTTTTTATCAAGGATACTTATTTCTTTTGTTATACCTGGCCCTTCAATACAACTACCACTACACGCCGACATTTCTACAAAAAATTTTTCATTTTGTGGAATACCAGTTTCAAAGAATTTGGCCACATTTTCTATACCATCAATTGTAATAAAATTAGAAAAATCTCCATCTACAGTATTTATTATTCCGCCAGTTATAGGATAATACCGTGCTTTTCCAGGATACGGAGGATCTGGCAACATTTCTTTAAATTCAAAGAGATTTATATTTTCGCTTAAAATAAATTTTTCAAACTCTTCAAATGTCAAAACTAAATCATATTCTTCTTCTAATTCTTTTTTCTTAGCTATGCAAGGTCCAATAAATACCAAAGGAAAATTTCCAAATTTCTCTTTCAAAAATCTCGCATGCGCAATTGCCGGCGAAACAACTGGAGCAAGATATTTTATAAATTCTGGATAATATTTTTCAACAAGTTCAACGATTACTGGACAAGATGTCGTTATAATAGATTGTTTTTCGTATAATCTTTTATATTCTTTAGATACAAATTCTGCGCCAATCGATGTTTCACTAACAATAGCCCCTTTTTCCTTCAAAAATCCTATTACTTTGAATGGTTCTTCAAAATGTGCAAAAAATGATGGAGCTATAGAAACTAAAAAAGTTTCATCAAAAAATTGCCTTAATCTTGGTGCATCATAAACATAGTTCTTTGCATCTTGAGGACAAATTTCTACACATTTCCCACATATTACACATTCTTCAGGAATCACTTTAGAACTATTTTCAGAAAAAGAAATAGCTTTTACAGGACAATGCCTTAAACACTTGTAGCAATATTTACAATCAGCTTCATTTGAGATTATATATTCTTTCATTTTTATCACCTTTTTCCAAAAATTTTCTAATTACCTCTTCCACATTTTCTGGGGTTATATTTTCAATTAAATTACCATTTATTTCTATATTTACTCCATTTACACACTTTCCAAAACATAGAGCTCCTCTCAAATCTAAGTTGTCCAAATTCATATTCTTAATTTTCTCTATAACTTTATTTGAACCCTTTAAATAACATGAACTTCCCATACAAACCTTTATCTTCATGTTTTTCCTCCAAATTTATGTTATTTTTTTCACAATTATTTTACAACATTTTTTATACTGCGTCAATTAAAGCTTATACGTATTTCAAGTCAAAAATAGTTGGTAATACTACAATTTTTAAGTTATCTTTCCATTACAACACTTCACGGAACTTTTCTAGCAATTTTTTAATTATAAATCCCATGCGTAAAGGCTTCTAAGAAATTATTAACATCCCTCACTTGGCTCATAAACCTCATAAGGTGCAAATACTAAAAAAACAACCGAAATTATCGCAGTTACAATAGTTGCAGAAAGAAAAATAAAGTGTGCAGCAATATGATCAAGTAAAAAGCCATATATTACTGCTCCTAATGGAACCATAATCTGCGAAAAAACTTCCAATGTTGAAAAAACCCTTGATCTTATACTCGATGGAGTCATAAGTTGTAAATTAGTAGATATAGGGACATTAACTTGCACGTTGAAAAAACCAAGAAAGAAGTATATAACACCTACAATCCAGAAAAACTGCATCACAGAAAAATTCTTTAAGACATCTGGGAATATAAAATACGAAAATGCAAAAAGTAGCAATATTTGAATGATTAACCCTTGTGTCATCAGTGCTCTATTCTTTAGCTTATTTAAGAATGAGACAATTGCTATATTCCCCAAAAGCATGCCAAATGTAAAAAACGTTTGCACAAGCCCGTATTGTTGTGCACTCATCCTCACAACCTGTCTCAAAACATATGGTTCTACTACTTGTAATAAAGGAGCCATTAAAAAGTTGGTAACCATTGCAAAGGTAAACAAAAACCTTAAGCTCCTTTTATTTGCAATAAAAAAAAGTCCTTCCTTAAATTCTACAAAAAATGTCTTTACAGAAAGTTCCTCTTTTTTTGATAGATATGGTTTGTAAATGATAAACATTTCACTTAACGCGGAAAAGACAAATGATAACCCATTAAATAAGAAGACCAAAGAAATCCCCAAAAATCCGTATACTACTCCTCCAAGAATTGGACCTATTATCATTGAAAATGAATTTACACCGCCTAAAATGGAATTTGCACTTCTTAAATCTTCTTCTGAAACTATATCCGGAAGCATTGCAGCTGTAGCTGCGCTAAAAAAACCATCCAAAACGGAAACAATCGCCTGGATTACAAATAAACCAACCATATTAAGTAGGTTTCCAAATGACATTGCAGAAAGTAATAGTATTAATCCACCTCTAATAAAATCCGTTAGTACCATAATATTTTTTCTGTTAAACCTGTCACCAAGTACCCCAGAAAAGGGGGCCGCAAGAAGTCTTGGTAATATTCCAAGGAGTGTAAATATACCCATTGCAGCTCCTGAACCCGTTTTATCCAATATGTACAATGGAATTGCTATCATTTGAATTCCAGAACCTATAAGTGAAACAAATCTTCCAAATATAAATAGTACAAAATTTTTATTCAAGATTGTTTTCTTCACAGTTTATCACTCCTGAGTTTAAAATACCTCTTCCTGAAATAGTCTCACAACCAACAAATCCTGCACTAAGAGTCCCATTGAGAATTATTTCTTCTGCGTTTACATTTCCAGTGCTTATTTTTCCAGATTCATTTACTATTATTTTTTCTGCATTTATATTCCCACACTTTAGCAAACCAGATACTTTTAATTCCTCAACTTGTAAATTGCCACAAGCAACTTCACCAATAACTATCATATTTTCCGTATATATGTTATTGCAAACAAGTTTTCCTTTAATTATTATTTCTTCTGCATTTATATCCTCTTCAATCTTCAATGATTTTCCTTCTTCAACTATCAATGTATTATATTTTTTCTTCTTTTTACCATTAGCCTCTTTCATCTTCATACCCGAAAAAAATGGTTTTATAATCTTAAAGACACCTTTTAAAAGCAGGTTGTTAACTCTTGTTAACCCACCATATACCTTAGGTGGTCTTCCGCTTTCTCTACATGCAACTATATTTAGACTACCATGTATGATCCCTCCATTCCAATCAACCCTAGAACCAACAACGTTTAGATCCCCATCTATTTCTCCTGAAAAGGTGAGTTTTCCAAAAACTATGGAGCAATCTCCTGCTACTTTTCCCTTTATTATAGCCTCTCCATTTACAATGTTTAAATCCCCTTGAAAATTTTCTGTTTCATCGATTACAGTTACCTCACCAACTATAGGCTCCTCTGAAGTGTCTGTCGTCTGATAAAAATCCTTGTTTTCTTCTTTTGATTTAATTGCGTTTATTAACGCCTCAGCCTCTTCTGCTGATATTTCTCCATTTTGAAGTGCCTCAAGCACTTTCTTTATCTCATCCATCTTTATCTTCCTCCCCTTTTTTCTTTAATATATTAAGAGCATCCTCAACACTTATAATCCCCTTTTTTAATTTTTCAAATACATCTTCTGATTCCCCTGTTTCAGAACTCTCAAATGGTTTTAACCCCATTTTATTTAACAATTTCTCCAGTTTTCCCCTAAGCGTAAAGTATCCTATACCAGTAATCCTCTCCATTTCTTTCAGATTCCCCCTACTCCTCAAGAAAAGAATTATAAATTTCATATCTTCTTCATCTAAAAACGCAAGGGGGGAAACTGTAAAAACCCCAGAAACAGTCACATTATCATGTTGACATTTTAACTGTGTAACTTTCATAATATTTCCACATACAGGACATTTTGGTAACAATTTATCACTCCTTTAAAAAAATTTGGTCATATTAAACAAAAATTATACAACATCCATATCTTTATCAAAATTTTTCATGCCTTTTTCAAAAAAATTATACTCTTTCCAAAAAAATATGTCAAGCAAACAAAAATTTTTTTAGTAACCTAAAAATTATTTAAAACAAAAACTTGCTCAGTCTTTATTGACAATTAAATGATTTTTGATAAAATTACACTAGAATAGTGCCAACGTAGCTCAATCGGTAGAGCGGCGCATTCGTAATGCGTAGGTTGCGGGTTCGAGTCCCGCCGTTGGCTCCATTCCCCCTAATTAGGGGGATTTTTTATTTTGGTGTAAAATATATGTGAGGTGATAAAAATGGAAAAAAGCAACTTTATTGATAAAGTTGTCATTTATGTAAAAGGTGGGAAAGGTGGAGATGGTTCTGCAAGTTTCAGACACGAAAAATATGTACCAAAAGGTGGGCCAGATGGCGGTGATGGTGGAAATGGAGGATATGTTTTTTTGAGAGCAAATTCAAATCTATCAACACTTTTGCCCGTTTCCGAAAAGAAAAAGTATATAGCCGAAAACGGTGAAAACGGGAAAGGAAAAAAGATGCACGGGAAAAACGGAAAAGATGTAATCATTGATGTGCCAGTTGGGACGGTTGTAAAAGACTTTGAAACTGGTGAAATAATAGCTGACTTAAATAAAGACGGTATGATTGTCTGTGTAGCTAGAGGCGGTCGCGGTGGAAGGGGAAATGTACACTTTAAATCTCCAACAATGCGTGCACCAAAAATTTCTGAAAGAGGTTCAGAAGGAGAGGAAAAAAAACTAATATTGGAATTAAAACTTCTTGCAGATGTTGGATTAGTTGGTTATCCTAATGTTGGAAAAAGTTCTTTTATTTCAAGAATAAGTAATGCAAAACCTAAAATTGCAAATTATCCTTTTACCACATTAATTCCAAACTTAGGTGTAGTTCAAGTTGAAAAATTTCAATTTGTTGTTGCAGACATACCGGGGTTAATAAAAGGGGCAAGTAAAGGAGTAGGTTTGGGAAATGTTTTTCTAAGACACGTTGAAAGATGCAGCGTTATAGCTCATATATTGGATATTTCAGGTATTGAAGGTAGAAATCCAATAGAAGATTATTTTGATATTAGAAATGAATTGGAATACTTTAGCAAAAACTTAGCACAAAAAGATGAAATTATAATAGCCAACAAGATAGATTTGCTCGATAAAGAAGAACTTGAAAAAAGGATTAAAAAGTTAAAAGAAAAATTGGGAAAAGAAATTTATCCAATAAGTGTATACACTGGAGAAGGCATAAAAGAAGTTTTATACAAACTTGCCGAAATAGTAAAAGAAAGTAAAAAACTTAATGTCTCCAAAGAAACCAATCAAAAAATTGAAAGACCAAAACCTGTTTGGATAGAACTTCCAGAAAAATTCGTTATTGAAATTCAAAAAGAAGATAACGACTTTATCGTAACAGGCACATATGTTGAAGCATGGGCAAAAAGATTGAACTTGTCTCAAAAAGATGGTTTTAACAAATTCATGGAACTTCTTGAAAGGAATGGTTTAGACAAAAAATTAAGGGAGGCAGGGGCAAAAGATGGAGACACAGTTTGGATTGCCAAAAGAGCTTTTGAATTTAAAGAATAGTCTTGTGATTTTCGGTGGTTCTTTTAATCCACCACACAATGGTCATATAGTTATTGCACAGCTTGTAAGGGAAATGTTTAAAAGTGCTGATTTTCACATTGTGACAAGTGCAACTCCTCCCCACAAAAGTGTAGAAATACCATTTGAAACAAGGCATCTTCTAACCAAAAAGGCCTTTGAAAAAATGGAAAATGTAAAAGTAAGCGATATTGAACACAGATTAGGCGGTATAAGTTATGCAATAAATACCATCGAATATTACGAAAAAACATATGAAAACATATTTTTTCTCGTGGGAGAAGATGCCTTATACTCCATTGAAAAATGGTATAGATACGAAGATATATTAAAAAAAGTAAAAATGATTGTATATCCCAGATTTAAAGATAAATCTTTGGTAAAAAAAGTTGAAAAGTGGAATTCGATATATCTTTTAGATTTACCTTTAATACAGATTTCTTCCACAACTATCAGAGAAAGGATAAAGAAAGGACTTAGCGTATACGGTTTTGTCCCAGAATCAATCATCCCACTAGTTGAGGAGGTATATTGTGATAGGTAAGGTGGGACTTGCTCCAATGGCAGGTGTCACAAATTGGAGTTTTAGAACCCTTTCCTTTGAATTCGGTGCAGAATTTGCATACACAGAAATGATAAGTGCGGAAAGTATAATCAGAAAATTAAGTGTAAATGAAAAATACTTTCCCAGAAAAGAAGAAAAAGAAAAAGTGGCGATCCAAATATTTGGTTCGGATCCATTTGTAATGGCACAGTCAGCTTATCTTGTTGAAAAAAGAGGTGCATGGATAGATATAAATGCAGGATGTCCTGTGAAAAAAGTTATAAAAAAGGGAGCGGGTAGTGCTCTATTAAAAGATCTAAAAAAACTTAAAAAAGTTATAGAAGAAGTTAAAAAAAATGTGAAAACCAAAGTTTCCGTTAAAGTACGTTTGGGTTTTGAAAAAGACGAATTTGAAAAAATATACGACACTGTTGTTGAAGCAGGTGCTGATATGATCGCCATACATGGCAGAACTGCAAAGCAGATGTACACGGGTAAAGCAAAGTGGAATATAAAAAATAAAGGGTATATACCTTTTTATATCAATGGAGATATATTTTCTTTTGATGATATCAAAGCTGCAATGGAAATTTCTGGAGCAGATGGCGTTTTAATAGCAAGAGGCGCAATAGGAAATCCCTGGATATTTAGTGGAAAAAAACCAAAAATTTGTGAAAAAAAAGATACAATCTTACATCACATTGACTTGCTTTATTTTGAAGTAAAAGATAAAGCACCATGTGAATTTAGAAAGTTTGTGTCGGGATATACAAAAAACTTACCAATGGCAAGACAATTTAGAACAAAAGTTATGAAAATAGAAGATGTTGAAGAATTAAAACTGGCATTTAAAGAATTCTTTTTATCTTTTTCTACTTAATTTTTACAAGTTTTTTTTAAGTTTTAATAAGCAATTCTCTGATAGGAATTTTCCTATTTATAGAATAAAATATTAAATGAGGTGATATAGTGAAAAAATTAATATTCTTATTTTTGTTATTATCTTACATTTCTTTCTCAAACATAGTACTTTTTATCTATCACAGGTTTGACGATGAAAGATATCCCACAACAAACACTTGGACAAGTGAACTTGAAATGCACATAAAGACCGTTAAAAAATTAGGGTATAAAATATGGACACTAAAAGACCTTGAAGATTACGTTTATGGAAAAAAAGAAGAAGAAAATGCCGTAATTTTTACAATTGATGACGGATACGTAACTACATATACAAAAGCCTTCCATGTTTTTAAAAAATACGACGTACCTTTCTCCGTATTTTTGTACTTTGGAGGAATTGGTGTTTCAAAGGAATATCTTACTTGGGAAATGATAAAAGAAATGTCAGAATATGGTGTTGAATTTGGTCATCACTCTTATTCACATGATAAATTCCCATTTAAAGACATTGATTATTTTGAAGAAGACTTAATCAAAGGAATAAAAATTTGGAATAAACACATGGATACTCCATTAAAATATTACGCCTATCCATACGGATATTACAACAAAAAGATGATAGAAGTTTTAAAAAAATACAACTTCAAACTTGCATTTATACAACTCCCTGGCCCTTTCACAAGGGAAATATCACCATACGAAATACCCAGAGAACCACTATTACAAGACTGGGCAACAAAATCACATCTAATATACGTACTATCAAGAAAGCCACTAGTTTTAAAGAAAAAACCTTATTTTTGGAAAAATGGAAAGTTATACGTTAAAACAAATCTAAAAGGATATTCAAATCCCGTTGTATACATAAGGGAAAAGGGCATAGTGGAAAGCTCCTTTAAAAATGACATACTAGAAGCTGGCCCTTTTGAAATTCAAAATAAGGTAAATAGTTTAATGATAAGTGTAAGGGGAAAGGATAAAAAAGAATATGTAAGATATTATTTAATATTAAAGGAGGTCTTTTAATGAATATCATCGATGAAATTCCATCATCAAAGACTTTAGAAATAAACGCAACTGCCAAGAAGCTAATAAGTCAAGGCAAAGACGTAATTAATCTCACAACGGGTGAACCTGATTTTCCCACACCAGATATAATAAAGAAAAAAGCCATTGAAGCACTTGAAAAGGATTTTACAAAATACACGGATAGCAAGGGAATCCCTGAACTTAGAAAAACCATCTCAACACTTTTGGAAAGAAAAAATATTTCATTTTCAAAAGACGAAATAATCGTAACAAATGGAGGAAAACAAGCCTTATTTAATTCCCTGTTATCCATTGCCGAAAAAGGTGATGAAATAATACTAATATCCCCATTTTGGGTCAGCTACCCACCTATGGTTATGATCACCGGGGCAACTATAAAAATTCTAGAAACAACTTTTGAAAATAATTTCCATCCTGATATAGATAAACTAAAATCTTTAATCTCTAAAAAAACAAAAGCCATAGTTGTAAACTCTCCAAACAATCCCACAGGAACAGTTTATCCAGAAAATATAATAAAAGAAATTGCAAATATTGCAAATAAAAACAATATTTTTGTCATAACAGATGAAGTTTACGATGTACTCGTATACGACGGTGAATACACATCTTTGACAAAATTTGTAAATTCCGAAAATCTCATATACATCAATGCCTTTTCCAAATCATATGCAATGACTGGTTGGAGAATTGGATACGTTGCCACAAAAAACAAAGCCATCCTAAAAAGGATTGCAAAAATACAAGCACACAGCACTTCAGGTATAAATTCTATTGCACAATATGCTGCACTTGGAGCACTAAATGCGGACAACTCGTATATGATAAGAGAATTTAAGAAAAGAAAAGACTTTGTGGTAAAAAAAGCCAAAGAACTGGGACTTAGATTTGTAGAGCCAAAGGGAGCATTTTATCTTTTCTTTGAAGTTGATATAGATGATGAATTATTCTGCAAAAAACTTTTAGAAGAAAAGCTAGTAGCATTGGTACCAGGCAGTGCTTTTAATGCAAAAGGATTTGTTAGAATGTCTTTTGCAAATTCCCTTGAAAATATTAAAAAAGCATTTGAAAGACTTGAAGAATTCTTAAGGGGGTAATCCCCCTTATTTTTTGAGGTGAAAATATGATAGATGTAAAATTTTTACCTGAAAAACTAAGAAAAGCTCAGGTAATTGTAGTTATTGATGTATTAAGAGCTACTACCACAATGGTTACAGCCATTGCAAATGGCTGTAAATACATAAAACCTGTGGAAACAATTGAAAAAGCTCTAAAATTCAAAGGTGAATTTCTCATATGTGGTGAAAGAGACGGAATAAAGCCCAAAGACTTTGATTGTGGAAATTCCCCATTAGAGTACACTAACGTAAAAGGGGAAAAGCTTATCCTAACCACAACAAATGGTACTAAAACTTTAAAAAAGGTTGAAAAATTATCAAACAACATAATTCTCGGAGCATTTGTAAACTTTACCGCCACATTAAATTTTCTCCAAAATTTTTCAGATATATTATTTGTATGTGCTGGAAATAACGGAGAAATCTCATTTGAAGATATTCAGGTAGCAGGTGCTTTTGTTCATGGCTTATCTAATAAAATGTTATCCGATAGCGCTTTAGTTTCTATGTACATGTGGAAAGGTCTAAAAAAACCAAACTTTTTTGGTGTCCATGCCAAAAAACTAAAATCTTTACATTTTGATAAAGACTTAGATTTTGCAAAAAAGTTAGATCTATACGATATAGTGGTAGAATATAAATATGGTAAAGTCAAAGCGAGGTGATATATATGAAAAAAATTCTGTATTTTTTTCTTTTAATCCCTTTACTTTCCTTTGCACTACATACTGGTGAGTCTACCAATTTAGTCTTTAAAATACCCGGAAAAATTGAAATAACGGTAGTTGATGCGCTTGGAGGAGTTCTGCCAGAAGACCTACTAATAGATAAAGTATCTTTCAAAAATATTGCAACTGTTACATATATAGCTCCAATTGTCCCCATAAAAAGTTATCTCATATTAGACGTAAATGGAAAGAAAATTACGTACAACTTCAAGATAGTTGAATATGATTATCCAAAAGATGTTGCACCGATTATATTAGAAGAATTTTCCGGAAATGTTGCTTATTCAAAAAATAAAAAAGAATGGATAGCAGTTTCAAATAATGTAAAGTTGTATGAAAATTACTATCTTAGAACACTAAACAACTCTTATGCAGTCATTTCCGGAAAATGGGGAAAAGTCTATATAAAAGAAAATACAATTGTAAAGATAGAAAAAAGCAGACAAAAAGATGATGAGTTTGACTTTAAATTAAGTGTGGAAAAAGGTAGTGTTATAGCAGATGTTGTAAAATTCTTAATGTCAAAATCTAGATTTCAAATACAAGGTAGTTCTGTCACAGCAGGTGTGCGTGGAACAAAATTTGGTTGTGAAGGTGAAAATAACTCGTGGAAATGGTTTGTCTTTGATGGAAGTGTTTTTGTCTTTAATGGAAAGAAAATTATAGAAATTACAAAGCAGAAAATGATAAAAGTTATAGATAATGCCTTTTTAACTCCAGAAAAATTTGAAAAAAACTTTGAAGAATTTATAGGAGTTTTTGAAGAAGGTTTTGAAAACTTGGAAAATGAAATAGATGACTATATGGAATCTATTGAGGGGAATATATGAAATATTTTACATATTTTTTAATTGGTTTTCTCTCAATTTTTCTCACACTCTTTTATATGTACAAAAAGATCACTGCACATTTACCGGATCCAGAAACTCTAGTACCATCGAGTCTTATTATAGAATATTCAGATGGTACACCTTTTTATTTTCCGAAAGCCTATTGGTACAAACTAGAAGACTATCCAGAACGTCTTATAACTACCGTTATAATCTCTGAAGATGAGGATTTTTTTTCACACCCCGGAATAGATATATTAGGAATGCTAAGGGGAATATTTTACACGGTATTTAAAAGAAATACACAGGGCGGAAGTACTCTTACACAACAACTTGTTAGAAGTTTGTATCTAACACAAGCACGGACCATTGAAAGAAAAATAAAAGAAATTTTTATATCACTTTACATAGAAAAAATAAGAACCAAAAAAGAAATTTTAGAACTTTACTTAAATTCCGTGTATATGGGAAATGGAATATACGGCTTTGGGACAGCTGCTAAATATTATTTTAACAAAGAACCAAAAGAACTAAACTTAGCAGAAATTGCAATTCTTGTAAATACAGTAAAATCTCCTGAAAACTTTAACCCACAAAATCTTAAAAATCATAGCAGGGCAAATGTGGTTCTAAAAAGGCTTTTAACGGAAAATTATATAAGCCAAAAAGAATACGAAAAATACAGTAAAATGCTCCAAAAAGTAAAATCGTATAACATATTTGAATCAAAATACGATGAAGAAATATTTTGGCGGGTTATTGAGGAATTAAAAGAAAAGGGATTTACCTTGGATCTATTGAGAAAGGGATTTGTAGTCAAAACTACTTTAAATAAAGAATATTACACATTACTCAGCAAAAACTTGGGGGAAAACAACGCTGGATTAATATTGAACTACAAAACAGGTGAAATCCTTGCAATGTACGGTAAAGGTACCAACAACGGTAGAAGACAAATTGGTTCACTAATAAAGCCTCTTTACTATTACAAAGCATTGCTAGAAGGATATAACTTGGACTCCAAATTATTTGATTTACCTATAAAAATAGGTGACTGGACTCCAAAAAACTTTGAAAGAAACTATTATGGTGAAATTACACTTGAAAATGCATTAATACATTCAAGAAACATCCCATCTGTTAATCTTTACCTTATGCTAGGTGATAACACTGTAAGATTTTTTTTGGAAGATGAATTGAAAATAAAAGGGTATTATCCAAAAGATTTAACGTTGTCTTTAGGAACTTTGGAAACATCACATGAAGAAATTGCAAAAGGTTTTTCGGCAATCTTCAACAGTGGAATAGTTATAAAGCCACACATAATAGATGAAGTGATAAATAGTGATGGAGTTGTATTTTACAAAGCATCACCAGAAGTTTTAAATATAGTTTCCCCATCAAAACGATATCCCATGGAAGCAAGCTATTTAATTATTAACATACTAAAAAAAGTAGTAAAATACGGAACAGGTATACGTGCAAAAATACCGGGAAGAACTATAGTAGGAAAAACTGGAACAGCAGAGCAATATGCTTGGTTTTTAGGAGCAGATGGGAAAATATTAATGATAATATCACAAGACGGAAAAGATTTATTAGGTGGAAGAGATGTAGCACCACTTTGGAGAAAAATCGCATTAAAAACAAATATAGGGAAAAATCCTTTTACCATTTCATCTGTATACAGAAAATTAAAAGTTATCAAGACAAATCCTATGAAATATATAGATTACGAATACCTAATAAATTTAATAAAAACTGGAAAATTCAGTATGGACGAGCTTGTAAAAATTTTAAAGACATTTGATAGAGAATATCTTATAGAATTTCTATCATACCTGAATACCGTTTCACAAGAATTTACAATAAAACTATGGAATATACTCGGAGGTGGGAAGTAATGAAATTTTTCTACAACCTTGAAAGATCAGAGTTTGGAGAATATGTCTCAATAGAAGTTACAGATGATCAAAACAGTGGAATTGGCGCTATTGTACCTGAAAGAAAAAAGGGAGAAAACTACAAGGTTATTATGGGTGCAATCGAAGAATATAGATACATTGTGGAAAAAGCATCAATAGAGGATACGTTCAATATAGCATATTCACTATCAAAACACTTTCCAAATCATCAAAAAGTAATCTTTGCAATTGATGCAGCATTTAAAGAATTATACTCAAAAACATACAACATACCATTGGAAAAACTTTTAGGACAGGAAAACATAAAACAATGTAAAAACTCAGAAGGCAAAAAAATCTTTCCTGAAGAATATGGATTTGTAGATTTAATAAAAGTATTGCCGCAATTTGACAATTACACCTTTGTACTTACAAAGTATCCAAAAGGTGAGATGTATGAAGTATTAAAAGCTTTATCTACAAATTACAAATACGTGGAGGTGCTTTCATGGAAAGAACGTTTGTCTATTTAAAACCAAATGCAGTAAGAAGGGGACTAATCGGAGAAATAATAAAAAGATTTGAACAGAGGGGAATAAAAATAGTTGCACTAAAAATGCACTGGGTAACAAAAGAAGAAGCAGAAGAATTATACAAAATGCACAAGCAAAAGAGCTTTTATAAAGATTTAATAGAATTCATCACAGGCGGTCCAATAGTTGCAATGGTAGTAGAAGCACCAAGGGTTATTGAAATGGTTAGACACATAATCGGAAACACCGACCCCCTAAAAGCGGGAACTGGAACAATTAGGGGAGAATTCGCATTAACTACAACCAAAAATCTCATACATGCAAGTGATTCAAAAGAAAATTTTGAAAGAGAGTACAAAATATTCTTTAAAGATGAGGAAATTATAGATTACTACTTAGATGTACAAGACGATATATAGAGCTACTTTTTCAAAAACTCCTTTTTCACGGTAAATATCATTACTACAAAGGCAATGATAGAAACTACAATTAAATACTTTAATTCTTGTGATATACCAATGTTGTTTAATTGATAATTTCTCAATGCATAGGTAAGTTTATACGATGGCGTATAAGATGCCAATTTAAACATTGCCTTGGGAAGTGTGGTGACAGGTGTAATACTTCCACTTGTAAAAAAGAAAAACATGGAAAGGGATATTCCTAATATATTAGCTACCGCCTTATTAGGAGAAATACTCGAAATAAATATTGATAGAGCAGAATGAAATATTATTGCCGTTAAAGAAAGCGGAAAAAAGATGCTAAAAGGTATTTTTACACCAAATAAATTCCCAACAAGATAAACACTAAATGACACAAACAAACCTAAAAAAAACAATGCTAGAAATTTTACAACGGAATATTTATACCATTTTTCGTTATTAACTTTAAAGATAGTAATAAGTCCAAGTTCTCTATCATTAATTACAGTTAATACACCTATTGCAAGGAGCAAAAATATCACAGATAAAAACAAAATTGCCGGTGAAAATAAATTGCCAAAATCCGTTTTAAAATTCTTGGTTTTTGGTACGAATTGAGGTGCTGGTGTTTCATTACTTACAAATAAATACCTTAAAACTTGAGGATTGAAAAATGGCGAACCATTCAAATCGTTAAATATCGAATTTAATACGTTGTATATACCAACGGATAATTGCAAGTCAACTGGACTTGGAATAAAATCAATGTTTACCTTTTGTCCGTTGTATAGTGCATCTGTAAAATTACTCGGAATTATCATAACGGCGTTCACTTCGCCAGATTGCAAAAGCTCCACATAATTTTCATCTACATACCTAAGTGTACCACCCTTAAAAAAGGACATAACAAGCTTTATTGTAAACCGCGACAGTGCAGAATCATCCAAGTTGTACACCCCAAGTTTAACATTTGAGACTCCAAACCCATTGAAAAATATTATACTTGCAACTGTAAGCACAACAGGTAAAAGGATGATGAGTACTATATTTACAGGTTTTCCAATAAGTCTTTTAAATTCATACCAAACTCTCACCTTTTCATCCTTTCTATTTAAGAATAATTACAGAATTTTTTCCATAAATTCTTACAGCATCTTCTATGAATTCTGGGTTGTGCTTTGAAGAGAGCACAAACAAAACTCTTCTCTTTACAACGGGAACATCCACGTGCCCATCTGTAAAGATTATTATCCCCTCCACTCCTACCTTTGATTGTGCAAGATCCACCGCAGGTTGAAGATTAGTTTCTCCTCCACCGTATATTTCTAAATCTTTCCAATTTCCAGATTTGTATTCCGTCACCATAGTTACCGATTTATCCACTTGTATTAAAATCAACTGGGAATCTTGTTTTGCTATCTTTTCAATCTCGGTTAAAAATTGATTCATTTCCTCTTCTATTATACTTGCACTTGTATCCAAGATAACGGCTAACTTTGACTTATATTCATATCTCCAACCTGGCTGATCATCGTATCGTCTATTTGGTCTTAATGGTGTCATGTATTTATCTCCTTTTATAGATGCATTAGAAAAACGTCTTAAAATCGTCTCCCAATTTAATGTAGATTTTTGCAAGATTACATCTATATTCTGCTTTAAACCAGAGTCAAGTTTTTTTCCAAACATGTTAAAAGCTTTTCCAACTTTATCTTTAGTAATTTCTATTATCATTTCAACTGGAATCTCAGATTGAAAATCGTGATCATCTATTGAATCAGGTAATGCTTCTATATCAAAATCACCTTTTTTTTCAAATTCCTTCATCATCCACTCAAAATATTCTTCAGCAGTCTTATCTATTAAAAAAGCTGGTGGAGCTGCAAATATTACCTCGTTATCTACTCCATGTCCTTCTTCAATAAGGACATTTAGAGGCACACCTCTTGCATCTAATTCAGGAATATATTGGTTTATAGCGGCATCCATTGCAAGGTCCCAAATCTTTTTTTCCCTTTTATTTCTCGGCTTTATCCTAAAATGCTGGTTTATTATATGCATTAACTCATGCAAAATAATCGCCTCAACGAACCATATTGGTTTCTTATTAACAGAAGGGTTATACAAAAAAACAATTTCACCATTCTTGGTGAATTTTATAGATATATTCTTTACATTTTCATCCTTTTGAAAAGAAATTCCAAGAAGCAGATACGCGTAAAAAGGACTCTTTTTTACAATGTTTTCAAATGCTCTATTTATAACCATCCGATTCTACCTCTATTCCAAAATTGATAAACTGATTTTCAAAAAGAGGTGTGGATAAATACGATATCCACTTGTATTTTGTTGAAAGCGTTACAAAAAACGTCATATTTTCAAATAAATCATACGACGCAATAAAAGAAAGATGATATCTTAAAATGTCTTCGGGATTAACAAAAGACAAAAAGTTTACATTAACACCTGGGTCATAATATATGTAAATCCAAGAAAATTCAACGTTAAATCCCAAAGATAGTCTATCAAACCTAAAATCAGGTAAAATTCCAAGGTATATTCTTCCTGTCTCAGTAGATGTCTCCGTTGTTAAAGGCTTATGAAAAGTAGATTTTACATAACTTGAAAAAGAAAAATTATCAATCCCAGTATCAAAATAAAAATTCACAAGATATGTACTATTGTTAAATACATATCCAGTTAAAATTTTATATGAAAATATATCACTATTTAATGAAAATGAGACACAAGAAAGTGGATAGCCTAATCTAAACCCAAAATTTTCTATACTACCCCTCAACCACACACCATCCTGTGTGGAAAAACCAAATTTCACGGCAAAAGAAATAGTTAATAGAAAAATAAAGAAAAATGTTAAAAATCTTTTCAAACAATCTCCTCCCTTCCTATAGATTATACCACATCTAAAAAAAAATGACTCCGCATCGGAGTCATAAAATCAAATTAAGATTTTCATCTTCTGTAACCTTTCCTATTATCTTTCCTGGTAGATCCTTACTATTCGACACATAAATAAGCCCATATCCCATATTAAAAGTGGAAATAGCTTCACTAAACTCAACATATTTCAAAATCCAATCTACAAAATCCTTTCTTTCAAGATTTACATTACAACCTCTTCCGTTTAAAAGCCTTCTAAGTGCTCTTAAAATACCACCACCTGTTACATGTGCCATAGCTTTTATCTTGTCAAAATGTTCTATAATATTTGAGTATATTCTCGTTCCTTCTAATAGATTGAAGGACAAATCATTTATGTTTATATTTTCTTTCCTTAAAATTTTTCTAATCAAGCTCCAACCATTTGAATGAAATCCCGAAGCATCTAACGCAAATATGTAATCCCCCGGTTTTATTTTCTCGTGTTCAAATAACTTTATCACTTCACCGATGGCAAAACCTGCAACATCCATGTGATTTTCCTGATATAAATCAGGCATTTCCGCTGTTTCGCCAGCAACTAAATACATATCATGCTTTTCAAGTTCTACTATTAAAGCTTTTACGAATTCTTTTGAATTTTCATCTATACTGTGCACCCCCAAATAATCCAAAAAAGCCTTAGGTCTTGCACCGACACATATTAGATCGTTGTAATTCATAGCTATTAAATCTTTCGCAGCATCATTCCAAGTTTGAAATTCTATGTGTAGTAATATCTTTGTCCCAATTCCATCTGCAGTTACAGCTATCTTTGGGGTTGTAAAGTCTAAAATTGTCGCATAACCTGTAGGCTCTTTTATTATCCATTCTGGAATAATTGCATTTCTCTTTATTTCACTTGCAAACTCATCACCCTTTTTCACGTCTACCCCTGCATCTTTATAGGTATACTTCATGCGTAAATCACCCCTATATCCGTTCTAAAAAACTTACCCTCAAAATCTATTTTCTTTGCAAGATCATATGCTACGTTTTTTGCATCTTCTTTTGTCTTGCCAATTCCCACACAGTGTAGCACCCTACCACCGTCTGTGTACAGTTTTTCACCATTCCTTTTAACACCTGCTCCAAAAATAATGAAATTTTCTCCTTTTATTTTCGTGATATTCTTTATCTCTAATCCTTTTTTGTATGAAATAGGATATCCCTTGCTTGCTAATACAACATCTAAGGCTACATTTTCAGGGGAAAAATCCGGGATCTTCTCACACTCTGTGGCTTTCAAAATTGTTTCTGCAAAATTTTCTGGATTTGTAGCCACAATTACCTCTGTTTCTGGATCACCTAGTCTAACGTTGTATTCCAAAATATAAGGTGTTTTTTCAAAGAGCATAAGTCCAAGGTATAAAAATCCTCTGTAGTTTATCCCTTCCTTTTTAAGACCGTATAACGTTTTTTCAAAGAGTATTTCTACCTTTTCTTTTATTGACTTATCAATACTGATAGGTCCAAAACTTCCCATACCACCGGTATTTGGTCCCATGTTTCCTGTATTTGCCCTCTTGTAATCTTGGATGAAAGGATACAATGAAAATCCCTTTTCATTAACAACCGCCATGGCAGAAAGTTCTCTTCCGGGAATAAATTCATCCAAAATTATAGGTCCTGAAACTCCTTTTATTAATTGACCTTTAATAAGTTTTGCACCAAGTGCTATTGCTTCGCTTTCATCACTTGTAATTAAAACACCTTTACCTTTTGCAAGTCCATCCGCTTTTAAAACATATGGAGGGTAAAATTTCCTTATCTTTTCCCTTAATTCTAATTCGTTCTCTACTATTTCAAATCTCGGTGTAGGCAAATTATATTTGCTCATAAATTTTTTGGCAAATATCTTTGAACTCTCCAATTTTGCCCCTTGAATTGTTGGACCAAAGACATTTTTCAATTTTTCTGCAACACCTTTTGCAAGGTATTCTTCAGAACCTGGAATTATTAATCCATTGAAATTTTCTATATCATCAATATTATTTCCCGTTAACCCATTCCCAGGCGCATAAAACACTTCAAATCCAATTTTCTCAAATGAATAACCTATAGCATGCTCTCTCCCACCTGATCCCAATATGCATATTTCCATACTCTCACCTCAATGTCTAAACACTCTACCATTTGCTTTATAGAACGATATTCCAAGTTTACTTGCCGCATCAATTATTTCACTATCTCTAATAGATCCCATGGGTGCAACTACTGCCTTAACCTTTGCATTTGCAAGAATTTCCAAACCATCTGGAAATGGGAAAAATGCATCAGAAGCAGCATATGCCCCAATAGCCTTTTCACCCGCAAGCGCTGTGGCAATCCAAGCCGCCCTTTTCCTTGAAGGTTGACCTGTACCTATTCCCACTGTTGTAAGATTTTTGGAAATAAGTATGGCATTTGACTTTACTCCTTCAACAACTATATATGAAAAAATTAGTTCGGTCATTTCATTTTCTGAAAGTTTAGGACCTGCTACATGCTTAAAAACTAAATCTGGTAATTTCCTTTCACCTATTAAAAAAGCTCCAAATGCAGGTCTTCCAACTTTTGGTTCATAATCTCTAACTTTTAATATACGTATTTTCTTAGATTTTAATACTTCTATTGCTTCTTTTGTAAAGTTTTCTGCAATTACAACTTCAAGGTACTTTTTCTTTATAGCCAGTGCACATTCTTCGTCAAATTCAAAATTCACCGAAAGTATTCCACCAAAACTTGATTCTTCATCGGCTAAAATAGCGGAAAGTATGGAGTCCACTTTGCTTTTATTTACAGATGCACCACAAGGCGTTTGGTGTTTCACTACCACACTTCCATAGCCATTTAATTTTTTCAAATTTTTTGCAATTACAAATGCTGATTCTGCGTCTAATATGTTGTTAAAAGAAATTTGTTTTCCTTCGTGCAAAATTTCAAATGCAGGTTTTCCAAACATTTCCGCTTTTTCATGAGAATTTTCCCCATACCTTAATTCCATATCAAATTTTTCAAGATACACCCCCACTCACTCCTTTCACGAATTTAAAATAGATTCAATAACTTGTGGATAATACTTATGCTCCAACTTATGTATTTCTTTTTCCGCCTCTTCTAATGTCAAACCATCTATCTCTAAGGCCTTTTGGAAAATTATAGGTCCCGTATCTACACCCTCATCCACAAAGTGAATTGTTATTCCCGTTACTTTAACCCCGTATTCATATGCCTGTTTTATAGCATCTTTTCCTGGAAAAGCAGGTAGTAAAGAAGGGTGTATGTTTACAATTTTAAAATTATTTACAATCTTTGGTGGAAGAATTTTCATAAATCCCGCAAGAACCACTAAATCTGGTGCAAGTTCTTTCAAAAGCGTAAATAATTCCTCTGCCCAATTATCTTTAAGCCTTGTATGAGAAATCCCAAGTCTTCTAGCCCTTTCTTCTGCAAAACACTTCTTGTTGGTAATCAACCTTAAAATGTTAGCATTAAGAACTCCTTTTCTTGTCGCATTTACTATCGCTTCAAAATTTGAACCATTTCCAGATGCCAAAATCACTATATTAGGTAATTTAGATTTAGACATCCCAAACATAACTTATCTCCTCCAATAGCTTCTTTAAGCCCATTTAAAGACAAATAATAAAGCTCATCTGCATTTATTTCCTTAATTATCTCCTCAATCTCCTTTTGATTTGCAATTAATTCACTTTTCCTTGATGTGTCAATACCATATGGACAAGGCCCTATTACCGGTGGTGAATGTATACCAATTTTTACTTTCTTTGCACCACTTTCTCTTAACATCTTTACTATCTGCTTCATTGTTGTTCCCCTTACAATTGAATCATCAATTACAATAACTTCCTTGTTTTTTATTACTTGAGGGATGGGAATTAATTTTCTTTTGACAATTTCTTCTCTATTTTCGGGCATTATAAAGCTCCGTCCTAGATATCTATTTCTCATAAGACCAAGTTCTATGGGAATTTTTGAGGCAAGTGAAAATCCTAACGCACCTGAAAAGCCAGAATCAAGTATGGGAATTACAATATCTCCCGTCATTTGACTTTCACGATACAAAATTTCCCCCATTTTAAACCTTGCTCTATGCACATTTCCATAGTAAAAATTACTATCTGGTCTTGAAAAATAAATATATTCAAATGCACAAAAACGCATTTTTGTTGTTGCAAACTTTACCTTCTCTAAACCCATATCTGAAAAAATAACCATTTCACCTGGTACAATTTCCGTTATTTCTTTTGCACCCAACGCCGTTAGAGCAGAATCCTCGGAAGATACAACAAATCCCCCCTTAAATTTTCCATAAAATAGTGGCCTAAAACCATAACTGTCTCTTGCGGCTATAAGCATATTGTCCGTTAATATCACGATGGAATAAGCTCCAGGAATCCTTGAAAGAGACCATTGGGTGGAAAGTTTTGGATCAGAATAAGGAGCAAGGGAAATATAATGGAGGAATACTTCAGAATCAATTGTTGTGTTAAAAACTGCTCCTTTTTCGACAAGTGATTTCATCCTAATCTTTGCATCAGGAATATTCCCGTTGTGTGCAATTGCAAATTTGCCTTTTGAAGTTAAACCCATAAGGGGTTGAATTTCACTATTTTCTCCAAACGTCGAATATCTAACATGTCCAATACCACTTCTACCGTTTATATAATTTTCCTTAGTTAAAACTTGTGAGACCAACCCTTGCATCTTTAAAAATTTGAAACCTTCAATGACAATCCCCGTGCTTTCTTGCCCTCTGTGTTGAAGACCTAATAAAATATCATGTAAAATGTTATAAGAATCATCTACATTCCAAACACCTGCTATCCCGCACATAACACCCCTCCACTATCAAAATGAAAAAGAGGAGCAAAAGCTCCTCATCAACCACAAAATATTACTTCCCAAACAGGGAAAATCTCTTATTTATAGCCTTTTTCCACAATATTAATTTTCTTTTCATTATACCCCCTCCTAACTTTTATTCTAAAACCATTTTAAATTAGAGTCAATATCATTTTTGTAAACAATATAAATTCTACCAAACTAAAAAGTTTTTTATATTCTCTCTATATCTTTTCATTCTAAAACAGATTAATAATCCATAGCCAAGTATCTCCTTTAGTTTTTTGTTTACTTTCTCCAACATATTTGCTGTTTTTATTCTTCTCCAATGCCTTAATTTTTCCACGCAAATCTCGCAGCACCGTCTTTCCTTACACCGGCTACTATGTATAATGCTTTGCTAACGTATTTAGTTCTAATTCTGAAATAGAAAGATACGGTATCTCTTCTTCTATCTGAATAACACGTTGCCATCACCAACATGTTTTTACCCTATCTATGAGAAAAAATTAAATTTTCAAAGTATTTTTTATCATGAAAAGCAACTCTTGAAAAAAATTATAGTAAAATATATTTGCAAGAGCTTTTAATAGATTTGTGTTTTTTTATCTATTATAATTAAAAGTCACAAAAATAACTTTGAAAAAATTATTACGAAATATAAATAAAAAGTCAAGGAATTCTAATGGAGGGAATTGTATGAAATTTAAAGTTTATCAAACATCAGGATTTTTTAACACTAATACATATATTTTTGAGAACTTTGTTGTAGATCCAGGATTTGGAATAGGAAAATATCTAGGAAAAATCACTGTCAAAGTAATTTTAACACACGGACATTACGATCATATAGCAGGACTCTTAGAATTGAATGTAGAGGATGTTTACATTTCAAAAGAAGATAAGAAAATGTTGTATGATCCATCCAAGAATTTTTCACATCTTTTTGGGGAGACATTTATTTTTGAAAAAGATGCAAAAGATATAGATTTATACTTTGATACAATAGCAGTACCGGGTCATACCTTAGGTTCAAGGATAGTAATTTTTGATAACTTAATATTCACAGGAGATACTGTATTTTGTAATACCGTAGGAAGAAGCGACTTAGGTGGCTCAAAAAAATTAATGATTGAATCTATAAAAAAGCTAAACAACGTATTTAGGAAATTAGATGAGAATATGTTGATACTTCCTGGGCACGATGAATATTGCAATATAAAAACGTTATTTAGAAAAAATCCATATTTTAAAAATGTTTAAAACTACAAAAAAATAAAGGGGAGAATATCTCTCCCCTCTTGGCTCCGGCGGAGGGACTCGAACCCCCAACCTAGTGGTTAACAGCCACCCGCTCTGCCTATTGAGCTACGCCGGAACACCTTCCAGGAAGTAATATATCATATTTTTTTTAGTTAGTCAATAACTTTGGGAGTGTTTCAAAAATAAGAGGAAGTGGTTCAAAAATAAAAGGGGAGATGATATAATCTCCCCTGATATGAGAAGAACTAACATAAAGAAAATACTCAAACTTGTTAAAAAATTTTACAACAATATTTTACCACAACTTCCTCAAAAATCTACCTCCAAAGGTAGACCTAAGAAATACCCAGACGCACTAATTCTTTCCTTAGCAGTTTTAAAAGAACTGTTTGCTCTTTCGTTTAGAGAGACATTAGAAATGGGTGCATTATACTTTAAGAGAGTTCCATCTCTTAGAGAT
>NZ_LNGA01000003.1:0-69536 GCF_018588215.1 Thermosipho sp. 1244 | reverse complement strand
GGTTTGCAAAACTTTGTATCCCTATCGGTAATCTCTTCATATCTTCCACCACCTATTTGGTCTTTACGTATATATTCTAACACTTAATAGCAGTACTAGCGAGGTTAAAGAGTATCAATGGAGATTATTTTGTTTAAATCTATACATTTTACTTCATCATTTTCTTCTAAATCTTTAAAACCATTTTTTGAAAACAAATAATAAATGATTTTTGTCGGTTCATATTTAAGGTCTTTTAAAAGAAATGGGATTTTTTTTCGAAGATTATTCAACACTTTTCCATCTACTTTTTTATTTGTCCATTTGCATTCACCGATGTATAGGATATTGTTTTTAATGCCAACAATATCTATTTCATTACCAGCATCCCACCATCTTCCTACTTTTTCAACACCGATGTGTTTTTTTAAATATTGTTTTGATATCTTTTCAAAAGTGAAAGAGACGTATTGAGAAATGGTGAGTTTTATTTTTTCAAGGAGCCTGTTTCCAAGATCTCTGTATATCATTTCTTGATAGGGATAAATATAACGGAAGAAAAATCTGAGATATTCATCGTTTATGTAGTAGAATGCCTTTTTTCTGGGTTTTTTTAAAGAGAATGGTTGTTCTTTTTTTACAAGTTCAAGTTCAAGGAGCCTTGCAAGATACGTACCTATATTTTTATACTCCACACCACTTTCATTTGCTATTTCATTTGGGGTAGTTTTTCCATTTGCTATAGCAGTTAAAATGGAAAAGTAATTTGATGGATCCTTTTTGAATTCTTCAAGAGTTAGGAATTTTCCTTCCTCAACAAGGAATTCTCCAGGAGTTAAAAGCTTTTCCTTTAGTGCATCCCAAAAATTTGTATATTCGGAAAATTCCAACAAATAAAGTGGAATACCGTCTGTAACTCCGTATGCAAGAACATTATCTTCTTTCTTTTTGAACTTAAAAAATTTCATAGAATCCTCAAAATCCATTGGAAGTATTTTGTATTGCCCCGTTCTGCGACCATATATCGGGCTATTATGAGAAAGAGCTATTTTTTCTATCATACCACTGTATGATCCACACAAAATGAAATTCACACACTTTTTTGAAAATTCTTTGTCCCACCATCTTTGAAATACAGATAGGAAAGTTTCATCTCTATAAGGGATGTATTGAAATTCGTCAATAACAATAGAAGTTACTTTTCGCAAGTCAATAGCCATGTTCAAAAAAGAAAAAAATTCTTCCCAGGAATTAATCCTGAGAGTTTCTGGAAGATTTATGAGTTCTTTTATTTCATTTAGGAATCTGTTCATTAACATGGTACTCCCAGAAAGGTCTGCAGTGAAAAAAAGGCCGTTCCTTACTACATGTTCAAGAAGAAAAGTTTTTCCCACTCTTCTTCTACCATAAATTACTATCAATTCAGCCTTTTTACTGGAAAGTTTTCTTTCAAGAAACTTTCTTTCTTTTACTCTGTTTATGAACATATTACCACCTCAAATAAATTATACCATAATTTACTAAAGATATATTTACTAAAGTTATCTTTAGAAAATATACAAGTTGATAAAAGTTGGAAAGGTTAGAGAGGGTTAGAACCCTCTTTTTGTCATTCTGAGTGCGTATGCGCGAAGAATCTTGAAATGACTGACGTTGTGGAAATAAGATCCTTCGTCACTTCGTTCAGGATAGCAAAAGATAGGATTATATCAACAATAAGAATATTTCAATGGGTAAGGCAATGATGTTTTCTTTTTTAAACAATGTATTTTTTGTTATAAGTATTCCGCTATTAAATATTTTTTTCATTGTTAAAAAATCTGAATGAGAAATTTTGTTCTGATATTTAACTTCTATTGGTATGATTTTTTCATCTTTATTTATAAGAAAGTCTATTTCTTTTCCTTTTTGAGAGTACCAAAAGTATGGTCCAGAATAAAGAACAAGACCATTGGAGAATTCTTTTGAAAATCTTAAAAGGTGTAGAAAAACTGTTTGTTCGATTTGCTGTGGTAATTGTATTTGCACTCCTATTATGTTTTCTATAACTTTGGTGATTATTGTGTCAATTGGATATATTTTTTTTTGCTTTTTTGGTTTTATATGTTTTTTTGAAAAATCATAGAAAAACAGTATTCCTATAAGAAAGTTCATTCCCAGTAACTGCATGTAACTTTCTACGGTGTTTTTTGAGTTTATTCCTTCTATTTCGCTTGCTATCGAATTCCAGGAAAATCTTTGCCCTATTAATTGAGGGAATTTATAAAGAAGCTGGTTCATTATAAATCTTGATCTATTAAATCTTTCTATATCTCCATAAAGATAGGCTTTGTATGTGTTTATTGTTTCTCCTGTTATTGAGGAATTTTCAATATAATCATTTATGACTTTTGGGAATCCTCCGCTGTTTAGATATGTAGTAAATTCATCTTTGTACATTGAAAGCTGGAGAGCTAATTGTTTTAGTTCTTTTTCCTTTAGAAGAAAAAGATCCTTAAAATGGTAACGTATTTTTACGTTATTTTTTTGCTCTACAAATTCTTTGAATGTAAGAGGAAGATAAGCAATATCAACACCAGCCAACCTTCTTCCAGGGAGTCTTTCCGCAGAGCGTTTAAGGTCATACGCAGAAGAACCTGTTAAAATAACAAATGAGTTTTCTAATAGTCCCGTATCAAATAGATGTTTTATAGCTTTTTGCCAATCTTTAACACTCGAAATTTCGTCGAGGAAGATGTATGTAGTTTTTTCCTTTTTGTTTCCAAAACTTTCAATGAAGTTGAAGTAATTCAACAACAATTCTAATAGTTCTTTATTATCTTCCACCATATCCAAAGAAACGTATAGAATACTAACAGGATTTTTCCCTAATTTGATTAATTTTCTTATTAATAATTTTAAAACGGTAGTTTTTCCTATTTGTCTTGGCCCTCTTAATATGTAGATACCTGGTTTAAATTTTCAAGAGTTTTCATAAAATGTGGAAAATGTTTGAATTGACTACTTTTAAATTTTTTTATGTGCATATCTATGTCTATTAAATTTTTATCCTTCCACCATGGATTTTGCCGTTGAACAAAAGAAAACTCCATAGACAACACCTCTTTTAAGTTTTTACCGATTTATTATACCATATTTATCACCATATTGACCAAATAGGTACCTATTTGGTCATTGTAATGACTATATATTCCCGTTTAGGAAATTAGCGAGATTGGAGAGGTTGGAGAGATTGGCGAGATTAGAGAATGTTAGCGAGTGTTGGAGCGTTTTTGTCGTTCTGAGGAATTCCCTTCTTTCCTGTCATTCTGAGCGCGTATGTGCGAAGAATCTTGGATGATTATCGAGGGGAAGTAAGATTCTTCGCTTGCGCTCAGGATGACAATACTAGCGAGTGTTGGAGAGGTTGGAGAAGTTGGAGAGTGTTGGGACGTTTTTGTCATTCTGAGGAGCGTTAGCGACGAGGAATCTTGAAAGATGATTGAATGGATATGGTATAATAATTTTGAAATTATGGAAAAACGCCCAAAATATAAATTTACCGTTGTGATTGAAAAAGATGAAAATGGCTATTTTGCATATTGTCCTAAACTTCAAGGGTGTTATACCCAGGGGGATACCTATGAGGAAGTTTTTGAAAATATAAAAGATGCCATAAGCTTACATATTGAAGATAGATTGGCAAACAATGAGGAAATTGCGATGAAAGAAAGCATTTCTTTAACAGTAGTCGAGGTGTAACATGCCAAAGTTGCAACGAACAACATCGAAAGAAATGATTCGATTTTTATAGAGCAATAGATTTATACTTGTGTGCTCAAGTGGTAGTCATAGAATTTATAAAAATTCTAAAGGAAAACATGTAACGGTTCCATTTCATTCCGGAAAGGTTCTCCATCCTAAGTTGTTAATTAGTATTATAAAAGATATGGGATCAACAAAAGAAGATTTTCTAAAACTGCTTAACAAGTAGTAAATTGAACACAGAATAGGAAAAAGACCCTTCGCTTGTGCTCAGGATGACATCCCCTTTGCCTACCCGCTTCTTTTGAATGATAAAAAAGGTGGAGGGACAGTAATTTTTTTCGACACCGTCGACAAGTTCGTCAGGGCTTGACAGCGTTCGACAAAGGACAAAGTGCTTTACAAATTGAGAAATTTGTATTTTCCCGAAAGTTTTAGTTTTGTTCCTTTTGTAATTATTATTTTTCGTTCTATGAATGTGTTTAATATAGAATATGCGGTTGTTCGTTTTATATTGTTTTGCTGTAAAATTGTTAAGAATTCGTCTCTGTTTCCTGTGAGGTCTTTGAGTAATTCAAAGGCTTTCTTTTGGAGCGGTGTAAGTTTTAATTCGGTTAGGTATTCGTTGGTAATTTTTTTTATTGTAAGTATCGTGTCTTCTTTTTTGAGAATATCTTTTTCTATGTTCTCAAAAATGACTTTGGAAAGCATCCATAAAGCGTCTCGGGGATTTCCGTCGGCAAATTCGATTATTGGATCAAGGGATTCTGCTGGGATAATATTCATAAATTTGTGAATTCTTCTTAAAAGGAGCTCTTTTATGTCGCTATCTGTTAATTCTTCAAGAAGTATTATGTCCTTGAAGATATTTTCCAAATTTCCAGATTCGTTCCATCTTAGTCGATCAAATTTGTATTCTCTGTATATAGAATAAGGTAATGTCATTATTGTGATTATGTTTTCAAATAGAAGCTCGTTTTTTAGGGCATCGACTATTTGAAGGGTATCACTTTTACTTTCTTTATCTAACTCGTCTATAATAAGTGCAAATTTTCCTTTTACAGAGACTATTTTCCTAAGCAGCTCTCCAAGTTTTTCTTTTGCAGCAAAAAAGTTAAACCTTGGCGTTTTGCTTTTTTGAAGATTGGTATTAGCAGAGCCGTATAAGCTTATGCCAAGGGAGAATCCTTTTACCGTAGAAACTTCCTCAATCACCCATTCTTTTGTTTCTTTTGCAAACTTTGAAAGTTTTTTGTCTTTTTCCAAGCCTTTGGATAAATTATAGAGAAGATCATACAGTATACTTTCTACAGATTCTCTAAAGGTTAGTGTAATGCGCTTTGAAAAGACGTTTTCACATTTTATGAAATTAAGTACCGTTGTTTTTCCTATACCAGTTTCTCCAGATATTCCAAATATACCAAAGGGATGATATTTTATAATATTATTCAAGTTTTTAATTTCTTTGCTTCTGTTAACCAGTAAATTTTTTTCTTTTAATTCAAGTGGTTTGTCTACTATGTATTTTATAACTTCTGAAAGGCCCATAATAACACCCCCTGGTTGGTGCTTTAAACAAATTATATCATATTCGACACCGTCGACAAGTTCGTCAGGGCTTGACAGCGTTCGACAGGTTGGAGAGATTGGAAAATGTTGGAATGTTTTTGTCATTCTGAGCGATACGCGCAAAGAATCTTGGATGATTTTTCGAATGTATAAGATCCTTCCTCACTTCGTTCCTCAGGATGACATCTCCTTCGCATACGCTCAGGATGAGAAAGGGACAAGATTCCTCGCGTACGCTCGGAATGACAAAAGAAGAGAAGCACTCGGAATGCCAAAAAAACTCCAACCTCTCCAACACTTTCCAATCTGCCAATCTCTCCAACCTTGCCAACCTCTCCATCATACTCTTTCCCATTCAAAGTATGCTATATTCCTTTCTTCCTTGTCAAATTCTACTCCTATTATGTATATCTCTTTGCATCTTTCTTTGTACTTTTCATAATATCTTTTTTCTTTTAGCTGCTCTAGTGCTCCCTTTTTCTCTTTCCCTTCTATTACTTTAAATTCAAATATATAACATTTTTCTTCAAACTTTACCGTTAAATCTATCCTTCCTTTATTTGTTACATCTTCTGCTTTTACCTCTATCCCTAGCGCTGCAAAGTATGCATAAAACACGCTTGCATAAAATCCTTCGTATTTCTCTATATCATTTTTCCTGTACCAGTCACTTGGTATCGATGCAAAAAATGCGTAAAATATAGCTTTCATCTTTTCTATTTCTGCTTTCTTTATCGTTTTTATCAATCCTATCATGTTTCTGTCTTTTGATCTTAGATCTGTAAAGTAATTTAATATATGTCTGTTAATTGCGCTTTTTACTTCAAGGTTGGGATATGTTAGATTGTATATGTTCATCCCTATTTCTCTTTCAACACTCTTT
Source organism: Thermosipho sp. 1244 (assembly GCF_018588215.1). Lineage (NCBI taxonomy): Bacteria > Thermotogati > Thermotogota > Thermotogae > Thermotogales > Fervidobacteriaceae > Thermosipho > Thermosipho sp. 1244. Next base: position 63,361 of record NZ_LNGA01000003.1, on the reverse strand, counting down.
ATCGTTAAATATCCAGTTTGAAATAATAATACTTCTGGCTGGATGTTTTCTATATCAAAGCTTTCAAGTATTTCTTCTCCTACTTGAAGGTTTTCTATTTCCGGTAGGTAGTATCTTTCTTTCATTAAATGTTTTATTAAAAATGTTGGGGTCCCTGTCTCAAACCAATATGGCCTGTATATCTTTTTATCCAAAAATAACAATACATCAAATGGATTGTATACCTTTTCCCCTAGAAAATTGTACCCATTGTACCATCTTTTTAATTCCTCTTTGTCTACCCCTTCTAATAACTCTTTAAATCCTTCTTCTAATTCTTTTTGCGTTATACCACATATGCTCGCATACCTTGGATCAAGTGTTATATCGTTTAAATTGTTCAACCCAGAAAATATCGATACTTTCGAAAATTTGGTTACCCCTGTTATAAATACAAATTTTATATATTCATCTGCATCTTTTATCACTGAATAAAAGTTCTTAAGACTTTCTCTCATCTCTTTTGCTATCTCTTTCTCTTCTATGTTGTCTAATATCGGCTTGTCATATTCGTCTACTAATATCACTACTTTTTCTTTCTCTTTTTTGTATACCTTTTCTATTAATTCTATAAATCTATTCTTTATACTTTTCTCCTCTAGTTTTATATCGTATCCTTCTGCGTGTTTCCTTAATATCATATCCTGTGTTTCTCTTAGTTCTTCCTCTGTTTTATGTACCCCTGCTCCAAAGGATATATAGATAACAGGATATTTTTTACTCCAATCCCAATTCTTCTCAAGGTATAACCCTTTAAATAATTCCTTTTTTCCCAAAAATGCTTGCCTTAGCGTGTCTAAAAATAAGCTCTTTCCAAACCTTCTTGGCCGTGAGAGAAAAAAATATCCTGATGTCTCTTCACTTAACATCTTTATAAATCTCGTCTTATCTACATAATAAAACCCTTCATCCTCTCTCAGTTTTGCAAAACTTTGTATCCCTATCGGTAATCTCTTCATATCTTCCACCACCTATTTGGTCTTTTTTGACAATGAGGAATTAACCTTTATAAATATATTTTTGTACAATACTTTATCCTTTCCTCAACAGAAGGGTGGTTATAATACCAAACTTTGTACAAAGGCAAAGGATTTAAATTTATCAAATTTTCCTTCATAAGTCTTTTTAACGCAGATGTTAAATATTTTGATGTTTTTAACTTTTCAACGGAATACTCATCTGCCTCAAATTCGAATTTTCTTTGTATTTTATTTATAAATGGCATTACAAAAAACATTAAATGAGAAACAAATATAAAAGCATAGATAAAAGCTGTATACGGTTTGTCAACGTAATTTAGTACATAAGTATAAACTACATTTGTTATATAAAAAATAAAAGTGTAAAATACAGAAGAAATGACCAAAAGTTTTGGAATGTGTCTTTTTTCGTAATGTCCAAGTTCATGTGCAACTATCGCAAGAATTTCCTCTTTTGGATATTCGAGAATTGTATCGAAAAGTACTAGTCTTTTCGATTTTCCAATACCCGTTAAAAATGCATTTTGCTTTTTTGTTCTTTTTGATGCATCCATTACATATACATCTTTTATCTTAGTTGAAAGTTTCCTAATCTTATCTTTCAATTCTTTATCTTCTAAAGGAGTTAACTTGTTAAAAAGGGGAATAATTACAAGAGGGTATAAAAACAAAACAAAAGATTGAAATACAACAAAAATTAAGGAAACCTTCCACCACCAATTGTTATCTACACTTATTACATAAACAATTAAAGATATAAGAGGAACAAACAAGATAACAGTTACTAATGCATTTTTTAAAACATCCCCAAAAAATGTTCTATAGGTCATGGTATTAAATCTGTATTTTTTCTCTACAACAAAATTTAAATAAAAATTAATGGGTATACCCACAATTAAGGTTATTAGCCAATATATTCCAAAAAACAACAGCCCTTGTAATATAAGAAAATTAGACACACTAGAAACCAATTTTTCTAAATATGGAAAACCATACAAAATAAATATCAGCAAAACAAACAAATTAACAACAGCTGAAACAATCTTCACCTTTGCCTTATCCGATAAATAACTCAAAGATTGCCTTATATGCTCATGCGAAATTCTATCCTTTAAAACATCGGGTATATCTGTATGTTTTTTGGAATACAAAACATTGGAAAATTCAAGTATTATCTCCCACAATACCTGTAAAATTACAACAAGCAAAATAAATTTCATCCAATCCCACCTCCACAAAGATTATATCATACAAATTATTGACAAATTTATACTAATGATATATAATCAATAACGAAAGAAGAACAACAGCTGGAGGTGAAAGTATGAGAGGGTTTGGCAGAGGTTTTGGAAGAGGCTATGGTAGAGGTTTTGGATATGGCAGAGGGTATGGTAGAGGTTTTGGATACGGCAGAGGGTATGGTTTTGGAAGAGGATGGGAAGATGAAGAAATGTACACACGTGATGAAAGAGAAATGCTTTTAGATTACAGAGACTATTTAAGAAGTGAATTAGAATACGTTGAAAAAAGATTGCAAGAACTAGATTCAGGGAGGTGAAAGCATGCCTGGTTTTGATGGAACGGGCCCATTTGGAACAGGACCAATTGGTTGGAGAAGGGGAAATTGCACCTTAAGAGCTACAGCGAATGGATATATGTATGGTTATGGAAGAGGTTTTGGATATGGAAGAGGATATGGTTTTGGACGTGGAAGGGGATATGGTTTTAGCAGAAGAAGCTTTGGATGGAAAAATAATTTCAGATATAGAAGAGGTTTTAACAGAATTTGGTAAATCCCCACACTTAAGTGTGGGGATATGTTATAATAAAACTGAGAAAAAACGTTAAAGGGGGAAAAGTATGCTAATTGCCATACCAGTAATTGAAAACAAAGGACAAGATTCTAGAATTTCAGAACACTTTGGGCATGCACCTTATTTTGCCTTTATCAAAGTAAATGAAAACAAGATAGAGGAAATAAAGATCGAAAAAAACCCATATGAAGAACATGGTCCAGGCATGATCCCTGAATACATTAACGAAAATGGCGCGAAAGTTTTAATAGTTCGCGGGATTGGAGCACGTGCTATTAGTTTTTTTGAGCAATACGGCATCGAGGTTATTAGAGGTGCATCTGGTAGTATCAAAGAAATTGTCACTTCATTCATATCAGGTCATATTAAAGATACTGAATATAAGGTAAAAGAAAAATTCCACAAGCACTAGTGCACCTTATTTAGGTGCACTTTTTAAAATACACTCTATTTTTTCCCAGTCTCTTTGCCATGTAAAGATTTTCATCCGCCCTTGCTATCATATTTTGATATTTTGCATCTTTTGGAATTTCTGAAAATGCTCCAACACTTACCGTGAGTGATATTTTATTTTTCTCATACAATATATGTGTTTTTTCCAAATCCATCCTGAATTTTTCAAGCAAAATCAAAAAATTTGTTTTTTCTTTTGAAATGTAGTAAACTACAAACTCCTCTCCACCATACCTAAAAAGTTTATCAGATTTACGATGAAAATGCTTCCTTAATACCTTTGAAAATACCTTTAAACATTCATCTCCCGCCTGATGGCCATATGTATCGTTTATCTTCTTAAAATCATCCAAATCCATTATGGCAAAATTTAAATACATATTTTCCCTTAGTGCAAAATTATAATCTTCTGGAAAAACTTCATTAAAAAACCTTCTATTGTACAATCCTGTAAGTTCATCTTTTATGGAAAGTTCTCTGAGTTTACTATTCTTTTTCTTTATTTCCTTTGTTTTTTCTTCTATTATCCTTTCAGTGTTTTCTACATATCTTTCCAAATCTTCCGTAATCTGGTTGTATTTTTTTATAAACACCTTTATCTCATCTTCAAAATCATCATTAATGTCTATCTTTTTAAATTCTTTTCTTCTAAAATTCTCTAGATTTTCACTCACTTTTCTAATAGAATACGTTATTTTATCCGCCAAATACCTAGAAACAAAAGAGGAAATCAAAATAAAGATAAGTAAAAATACAAACATCAAAACTATAGTTTCCCGCAATGGTTCATACAATTTTGATTTTGGTTTTACAACGTAAAAAACAAAATCGAATATTTTTTCCCTTTTGGATTTTGCAAAGTCTTTTAAGTCTTTTACCTTTTTAATATTGCCATCGCTATACAAATAATATGTTTCATTGTAAAAAATGGCAAAACCTTGTTCTTCATATCTTTCTTCTTTTGAAAAGTTTGTAAAAATATCTGTAAAATCTAAAAATGAATAAAGATTTACATCCATACTTGAATTTTTATAGACTAAATATAACCTTCCATCATTTATAGAAATCCTTTCATTAATATTAAAATGCCCTTTAAAATAAACAATTTCTCCTTCTTTCTCAATAGCTAGTGCTTTTACAAAGGGAAACTTTACCAATACACTATCAATGTACTCTCCCAATTTTGCGTAAACAAAACCTTGGAGCAACCTATTTTTTACAAAAATAAGATGCACATCGTTTCCATCTAAAATAGGGGAAATTACAGTTTGATAATTTTTAATTGCCCCCATAAACCCACAATTTGCAAATCTTCTTGCAAAAAGATCTAAATTTTCCTTTTCAACGGACAATCCCCTCAGAAAAAAAGTAATAAAAAAGAAAGTAAATAAAGAAAATAAAAGTAAAATGTTAAAAATTAAAAAAGTTCTAAAAAACTTTGTCTTTAACTTCAATTTAATCACCTATCATCTCTAGATAATCTTCATAGTGGATGCCAAAATACTTAAAAAATAAAGCGTTAAAGTCTGTACTTTCAAGGTACTTTTTAAATTCCCTTGCTAAAAGTTTATCCTTAAAACCAAAAGCAAGAAAACCTCTAGACGCGGAAAAAAGTGGCTTTACTTCATTTCTCAGGAACTGTGCCTTAAAATACTTTTGAACAAAAGATAAAGAGTCAAAAATGGATATATCCGCGTTATTCTCTAAAAGTTGAATAATTACAAAATACGGCGAATATCTATATCCCTTTGGAACAAGCAATATTTCAACTTTATCTTTATCCACGGGATTGTGCGTAATAAATTTAAGTCTATTATCTTCATATATTACCTTATTAATAACGTAATCTATATTATTTTCTTCAAGCAAATTCAAAAGAGTCTTGTAATATGCAAAATCCTCATATGTTATTACCCTTTTTCCTTTAAAATCCTTTAAAGAAGTTGCTTTTATATCCTCTCTTGAGATAAATATTTCGTTATTTTTAACGAAAGGAATCATAATCATTAGTTTTTTTCTTTCTGGAGTTACAGTTAATATATCTGCTATCATATCTGTTTTTTCAAAAAAATTTGGAGAAAAATATTCACTAAATTTTTCCACAACATAAATTTTTGGAGAAATCCCCAGATATTTTGCAAACCCACTTGCAAGTTCATAGCAAAATCCAGGATACTTTTCATTTTCCGGAAAATATATAGTTTCACTTGGAATATTCCTCGTTGCAATTAAAATTTCCCTTGAATCTAAAATTTCCATAAAAGTTCTTGAAAATAACACAACGGAGAATAACAAAAAAACAAAGATAACCCTCTTCATTTTTTCACCTCTCAATATAGCTTATTATATTTGCTATATCTGCAGGTGTAACACCGGGAATTCTCATTGCCTGACCTATTGAACGTGGCAAAACTTTTTTCAACTTTTCACGTGCCTCTGTGGAAAGATTTGGAACCTTATCAAAATTTATATTTGATATATCAAAGGATTCATATTCTTCAAAAACCTTTACCTCTTCCAACATCTTTTCTATGTATCCTTCATACTTTATATAAATTTCTATCTGCTCCAAAAGTTCTTTGTCTTCTATTTTTTCATCATCTAATTCCTTTATATCTACGTATCTAATCTCTGGTCTTTTTAATAGATTATAAAGTTTTGTCCCCTCTTTAAGTGGTGTTGTACCCAAATTTTTTAAAAGATCGTTCACCCTATCTGATTTTGGTACTTTTACATTTCTCAACCTTTCAATTTGTGCATTTAAACTTTTTTCCAGATTCAAAACTTTTTCGTAAAACCATCTTGGAATAAGTCCCACCCTATACCCATACTTTGTAAGTCTTAAATGCGCGTTATCATGTCTTAAAAGAAGCCTATACTCTGCTCGTGAAGTAAGTAGTCTATACGGTTCATCTACCCCTTTGGTAGTTAAATCATCTATTAAAATCCCTATATAACTTTCAAAGCGTTTTAAAATAAGTGGTCTTTCACCTAAAATCTTCATTGCGGCATTTATTCCTGCAATTAATCCTTGACCAGCTGCCTCTTCGTATCCACTTGTACCGTTTATCTGCCCTGCAAAGTACAATCCTTCAACCAATTTTGACTCAAGTGTTTGATACAACTGCAATGGATCAATATAGTCATATTCTATTGCATACGCAGGTCTTACTATCACTACATTTTCAAGACCTGGTATTGTCCTTAGCATTTTTATCTGTGCAGCATACGGCAGGCTTGTAGATAAACCGTTTAAATAATACTCTTGGGCATCTCTTCCCTCTGGTTCGACAAACACCTGATGTGAATCTCTGTTAAACTTTACTACTTTATCTTCGATAGAAGGACAATACCTTGGCCCCACACTTTGTATAAGTTTTACATCCCCATACAATGGAGAGTACACAAGATAATCCCTTATTATCTTATGCGTTTTCTCGTTTGTATGGGTTAACCAGCAAGGATGTGTTTTGGAAAGTATTTTTGGCTCACTAAAGTACGAAAAAGCACGCGGTTTATCGTCTGTATCTTGTCTTACCATCTTTGAAAAATCTATACTACTTTTTAAGACCCTAGCAGGGGTACCCGTTTTAAATCTTGAAAGGTTAAACCCCAAAGATTTTAAACTTTTACTAAGACCCTTTGCGGGTAAATCTCCCATTCTACCAGCTTCCATAGTGTCTCTTCCTATAAATATCTTTCCACGGAGGAAAGTACCTGTGGTAATAATCACAGCCTTTGCATAATAATCTATTCCAAATGAATCTACAACACCTTTTACCTTCCCATTTTCCACCAATATTTCTTTTACAACTCCAAATCTTAACACCAAATTTTCTTGAGTTTGCAACTTATTTTTCATAGTTTGCGAATAGGCATATTTATCTATTTGGGCTCGCAATGCCCTTACCGCGGGGCCCTTTCCTGTATTTAGCATCCTTACATTTATCATAGTCTCATCTGTGGTCTTTGCCATTTCTCCACCCAAAACATCTATTTCCCTTACCACAATTCCCTTAGCAGGCCCACCAATTGCGGGATTACACGGAGCCCATCCCACACTATCAAGATTAGTTGTTAAAATAAGCGTTCTAAGACCAAGTCTTGCAGGTGCAAGCGCTGCCTCAATACCTGCGTGTCCTGCACCAACCACTATAACCTCAAATTCCATATCATCTTTTGGCCTTTCAAAAAACATATCAAGCCTCCTTAATTTTTAATAAATTATACCACAAAAAAATTCTGGGGATATTCCCCAGAATTATATGTGAATCGACCATTTTCCTTCAAATGCACCTAGTAGTGTTTCTGTCAACGTGGGATGGGGATGTATGGCCTCTGCCACTTGATGTGCGGTCATTTTGTATCTTACCGCTAAAACTCCTTCCATTATCATATCCGTTGCACTAGGTGAAACAATCGTTACTCCCAATACCTTTCCCGTCTTTTTATCTTCGATAACCTTTGCAAATCCTACTTTTTCTTCCATAGTCCTTGCCCTACCATTTGCAGAAACGGGAAATTTCCAAACATTTATACTTTCCTTATTCATATCCCCTTCCTTTATACCAACTGACGCAATCTCAGGATTTGAAAAGATAATAGAGGGTACTGCAGAGTAATCCATTTCCTTTTTCTCTCCCGCAATATTGTGTGCCGCAACTATTCCTTCGTACATGGCAACATGAGCAAGCATTATCTGCCCCCTTATATCTCCAATTGCATAAATATTTTCAATATTAGTTCTCATATGGCTATCTGTAACTATTCCTCTATCTACCTTTATTCCTAAATTGATCACATCTTCTGTAATATTTGGTCTTCTACCAACTGCAAGTAATACCTTTTCCACTTCAAATTCTTTATCTTTCAACTTCACCAAATAGCCCGTTTCTCCCTTTATTACCTCTTCAACTTTTTCTCCTTCTATTACCTTAACCTTTTTCTTTTTCAACTCCTTCTTTATCTCCTCTGCTACATCAATATCTTCAAATGGTAAAATATGCTCTGCAAGTTCTACAATTGTCACATCTACATCAAATGTGGAGAAAAACGTTGCAAATTCAATTCCAATAACTCCTCCACCTATTATTAATATACTTTCTGGAAGTTTATCCATTTTAAATACATCATCACTAGTCCAAATTCCAGGTACACCATCAAATGGTGGAAAGATCGCCGGAACAGAACCTTGAGCAAGGATTAAATGTTTTCCCTTAATTTTCTCCCCACTCTTTTTTAAAAGCACCGTCTCATTATCTTTTAACACACCTTCATCTTTGAACACATCTATTTTATTCTTTTTCATCAAAAACTCTATACCTTTCCTTGACATAGTTACAGACTTTTGCATATGTTTCATTATAGAAGAAAGTTCAAAACTTACACCTTCCACCTTTACACCAAACTTTTTGGCTTTTTCCCTTATGTCTCTATACAAATGCGCACTTGTAAGCATGGCCTTGGTGGGAATACATCCTTTGTTTGTACAAGTACCTCCCAATTCTTCCTTTTCTACAACCGCAACTTTCTTTCCAAGCTGTGAAAGCCTGATTGCCGCTACATATCCCCCTGGTCCCCCTCCTAAAATTACTACATCATACATACTCTCCCCTCCTTTAAAAGGTCTTCAACTAAATTATATATTTTAAAAAAAAAGAGTCAATCAAACTTTAAAGGAATTTTTCTTTTAAATATTACCCATTCTTCTTCAAAGGAAAACAATAACGGAACTATTTCAACACCTGCTCTATATGCTTCTTCCAACTTCTTTGAAAATACAGGATCAACTTTGTAGTTTGGTGAAAAATATTTTGCATCTGAAAAAACTAAAAAGTATATTTCTGCACAATATCCCATTTTCTTTAACTTAATTAATTCTTCTATATGACGAATGCCCCTTTTAGTAGGGGCATCTGGAAACATTGCCACGCCATCTTTTGACAGCGTACAACCTTTTACCTCTATGAATTTATTACCATCAACAAAAAAATCTATTCTGCTATTACCCACTTTTACCTCTGGCTTTACTATTTTATACTTTTTTCTTAAAATTTTCTCTGCTATATATCGATGATACTTGGAGTTTAAAAGTACAAATTCCTTCCCGCTCCACGCAGCAATTAAATCGTACTTTGTTTTCCTCCCTTTTTTATCTTCCCTCTTAATTAACACTTTATTTTTTTCGTATAATAATTCTTTCAATCTACCTGGATCATGGATATGTACATATTCTTCTTTCTGTAAGTGCACCACACCTACAAATTTATTTACCCTTTTCAAAAAAATCGCAGGTTCTGTTCCATTAATTTTATAAATTCTCACTTAATCCCCCTTTAAAAATTTTCTTACCTCATCTACTGTGGGCACTTTTCCAGAAACAACAATCTTTCCATCTACTGCAACAGCAGGCGTTGCAAAGATTCCTCTTGATACTATTTCATTTATATCTTGCACCTTTTCAACAACTGCGTCAAGCCCTTTTTCATTAACAACCATTTTTACAACCTTCTCCGTTTGTTTACATTTTGGACATCCACTCCCAAAAATTTCTATTTTCATATTATCCCTCCTTTAAATATGTCCGTAAATCATACCAAACATCGTTGAAAAAACAATAACAAGCATAAAATACGTAAATGCCTTTTTCCTTCCAAATAACTTTGTAATAACTATCATACTTGGTAAACTCAAGGAATTGCCCGCCATTAGCAATGCAAGTGTTGGACCTTTTGCCATACCTAGTTTTAATAAAGCTTGCACAATAGGTACTTCGGTAAGTGTTGCAAAGTACATAAACATACCTATAACCGATGCCAAAAGGTTTGAAAAAATGCCGTTACTTCCAAGAAGTTTTGTAACTACCTCTTGTGGAAGAAGTTTTGTCAATATCCCCGCAAGAAAGACACCAAAAAATAAATAAGGTAAAATTTTCTTTGCAAAATCCCATGTTTCCAGTAACCAAGCTTTTATTTCTTCTCTCTCAAACAAAAAGAGTACCATAAAAGTTATGGAAAGGAAAATTCCAAATAATATATAATACTTAAATCTTATCTTCAAACCACTAACAATTAGAAAAGAAAGTAAAAGTAGAAAAAAAGCTAGTTGCTTTCCCCCAAAATTTTTCCCTTCATCAACTACCAAACCTCCTTCTCCCTTTTCTTGATAAATAAATTCCATAATAAGTCCTATGAAAATTGCCGCGGTGATAGTAGAAACAAGCCTTGCAAATCCCAAATCCCAACCTAAAACCTTTGCAGTTAAAAATATAGCCGCAATATTTATCGCAGGTCCGCTAAATAAAAACGTTGTAGCAGGACCTATTCCCGCTCCTTTCTTGTAAATACCACCAAAAAGTGGAAGTATGGTACAAGAGCACACGGCTAAAATACCTCCAGATATAGCCGCAACGGGATATGAAACTATCCTTTTTGCCTTTGGTCCTAAAAGTTTTAATATTGCACCTTTGTTAAGCATAACAGAAATTGCACCTGCAATAAAAAACGCAGGAACAAGGCATAACAGCACATGATCCCTTGCATATTCATGGAGCATAAAAAAACCATTCAACAAGCTATCTTTTACCACAACCAAATTAAAAGGTACAAAATAGAAAATTAAAAATATTCCCAATATCACCAAAAATTCTTTCACAAAATCCACCACCTTTGATGATAATTTCGTATATTAGTATATAAGAAAATTCTAATATAGTCAACAAAAAAATTAACCTACAATCTGTATAACTTTTTTAACGAATTCATCTTTAATGGAATAATAAACTGTATTTCCTTTTCTTTCATCTTTTACAATTCCCAAATTTCTAAGAATTCCCAAGTGCTGAGAAAGGTTGGGTTGATTAACTCCAAGTTTTGGAAGAAGCTCACATACACACATTTCTCTTTTGCTGAGTAAATATAATATTTTCAACCTTGTGGGATGTCCCATTGCCTTTAGGATATTTGCCTTTTTAACCAACTCTTCCATTTTTTCACCTCTTGTCTATTATAACCAACTCTTATTATTTTTGTCAATTTAATGTTAAAATTTTCTGCTAAAATGTTAGTAATCCTAACAAACAAAAGGAGGGAATCTATGCACATATACAGAAAGCTCTTCAAAATTGCCATTCCCATTGCACTACAACAATTTTTATTCAGTAGTGTGAACTTTTTAGACACGTTAATGATAGGAAAACTTGGTGAAAACTCCATCGCTGCTGTTGGGCTTGCAAATCAATTTTTCTTCTTTTACAATATAGTGATTTTTGGACTTGTATCAGGTGGTGCCATATTTTTTGCGCAGTTCTGGGGAAAAGGGGATCTAGAAGGGCTATCTAAATCAACGGCACTTACCACCATATCTTCTCTTTTTATTTCCATTCCATTCTTTCTACTTACACTATTTTCCCCAAAATTTGTTATGACATTTTTTTCACCTGATCCACTGGTAATCGATTTAGGGATAAAATACTTAAAAATACTATCCATTTCATTTCCCATATTTGCCGTTTCAATGGTATTTTCTTTTATGCTCCGCAGTATACACAAGGCACATATCCCTATGTACACAACAGTTGTAGAATTATCTACAAACGTACTTTTAAATTACATACTTATATTCGGTAAATTTGGTTTTCCAAGGCTTGGTGTAATAGGTGCATCTATTGCAACTGTTATATCAAGATTAGTAGGTTTGATAGTTCTAATTGCAATAATAAAAATAAAGAATCTTCCAGGTATGTTTTCTATAACTCACATAAAACTCTTGAACAAAAGCTTTATAAAAAAATTTTTTCACTACACACTTCCCACAGTTGCAAACGAATTTGCATGGTCTTTGGGATTTACCATGTACTCTGTTATATACGCACATATGAGCACTAAAGTAATTGCCGCACGAAATATAGTAGGTACAATTGAAGGATTTGCCTGGGCTTTTTCATTTTCCCTTGCAAATGCCGCTTCCGTTATTGTTGGAAATTACCTAGGTGCGAAAAAATACAATGACGCATACAAAATATCAAAAAAAATAATAACACTCACGGAAATAGTAGCTATTATTTCGGCACTTGTTACGTACATATTAACCATATATGCGGTAAACTTATTTAACGTCTCTCAAGAAGTTAAAAGATTGGTAATAATAGCCATGGCTATATCCATGGGATTTGTCCCTGTGAAAATTTTCAATGGATTAAACGTCGTAGGATTCTTACGCGCAGGTGGAGATACCAGGTTTTCCTTCGCAGTAGAGGCCTCCACTCTTTGGTTTTTAGGTGTTCCTCTTGCCGCATTTGGAGGACTTGTATTAAAACTAAGTTTTCCAATTGTATTACTCCTTACAATGACAGATGAACTTGCAAAATTTCTAATACTTTTATTACGATACAAAAGTAAAAGGTGGATTAGAAATGTTGTTGAAAATATTTAATTTCCTCCTCGAGTGTTTCTATTTTTTCCAAAATTTCCATTATTTCATTTTCTAAATTTTCCTTCTTCTCCGTTAATTCCATAGCCTTTACATAGTCTGCACCTACCCCAGAAAGCTCTATTTCCACAAGTTCAAGCTTTTTTAAAAGCTTTTCCTCCATGCCTTTTAGTTTTTTTATTTCTTCTTTTGCCTTTTTTAATTGATTTTTTATCTTTTTCTTCTGTTCATATTCAAAGTTAGGCGATTTTTTCTCCACTTTTTTTTCTACACTAATTTCAAAATCAGATGAAACCTCAACAAGTCTTCTATTTTTTATCATATAATATCTAATACAAACATTTTTAATCAATTCTTCATCGTGAGACACAAGGATAAGACTTCCTTTATACTCCTTCAACGCCTTTTCAAGTGCCTCAACTGTTTCTAAATCCATATGATTTGTAGGTTCATCTAATACTAAAAGATTTGGTCTTTTCAATAGTACTTTTGCAAGTGCAAGAATTTGTCTTTCTCCTCCACTCAATTCAAATATATTCTTAAACACATCTTCGCCTTTAAAACCAAATCTTCCCGCATAAGCCCTAATTATATAATCAGGTTGAAATGACATTTCATTGGAAAGCTCTTCAAAAACTGTGTTTTCCTCATCCAAGTTTTCCACAAACTGGTCTAAAAACTCCACCTTTACGTTATGACCAAATTCCACAATTCCTTCACCTTTTAACCTTCCAGCCAACAATTTTAAAATGGTACTCTTTCCCGAACCATTTGGTCCAAGAATTGCCACCTTTTCCCCCGTATATACTTTAAACGACACATCTTCTAAAATATCCAAAAATTTTAAATTACTTACACTTAAAACAACATATCCAGATGGTTCAGGGATTGGTATGGAAACTTCTTTTTCCACATCTTCCTCAAATGTTACCTCAGATTGTAATTCCTCTAACATCCTTTGAAGCATTTTTTCTTTGCTTTTTGCCTGCTTCATAAACTTTTCCCTTCCCCATTTCCTGTACCTTTCAATTATCTTTTTTAACCTTTCTATTTCACGTTGTTTGTTTTTCATTGAGCGTTTTTGATTTAAAATTAAAGTTTCCCTTTCTCTCAAATAGTTATCAAAATTCATCCTAAAGTCCCAAATTTTTGAATTATTTATCTCCAAAAATCTTTCGCAGGTATCCCTCAAAAAACTTCTATCGTGGGATATAATTATGTATCCTCCACGAAAATTCTTTAAAAGATTTTTTAAAAAGTGTATACCTGGTATATCCAAAAAATTTGTAGGTTCATCCAAGAGGATAAAATCCGCATCTTCCAAAAAGATCCTTCCAATGTGAAGACGTGTTTTTTCCCCTCCACTAAATGTATTAATATCCCTGTGCCAATCTTCTTCTGCAAACCCCAAACCTTTTAGAATACTCCTAACAAGTCGTTGCTTTTCGGGGGTATCTGCAACCTCTAGATAATACTCATATGGTGTCCCACTGTGAAACGTTCGGTATTGATCAAGATACACCACTTTACCTGTGGTATTTATCTGTCCTACATAGTCTTTAAATTCACCAATTATTGCTTTTAAAAGGGTTGTTTTTCCACTTCCATTTTTCCCGATTAACGCAACCCTTTCACCATCTGCAATATTTAACGTTACATTGTTTAAAAGTTCTTTTCCAGGAAAGTGTATTGAGACGTTATTTAACGCTATCAATCTTTCTACCTCCCATAACTACTTTAAAAGACTCAATTGAAACAAGTATGGAGAATATGTGCCACAATACAATACAAATTGATATTACAAACACATGAACACCTGTAAAACTTGTACTCCCTTGTGAAAGACCCGTAAACTTTGAATAAAGTTGTGCAAAAAGTATAGTTAGAAGTTCTATACCTATAAATATTATTATCATCTTTCTTTGATGATTAAAGGCAAAAAACATAGTACCAATCCCACCAATCAAAGTAAATATCACCAATTCAACGGGCATTAAATAATCGTAAAGAAAATGTCCTACACTAAAAAACGCTACAAATGAAAATATTATAGGCGCAACAAAGGGGATTAGGGTGAGAAAAGAAAAAAAATACAAAAAAAATTTTTTCATATAAATCACCTCCTGAGTATCATTATACCATCAAACTCAACGATAAATTCAAAAATTATTCACATTTGAATAGTTCTACTGTGATATAATTAAAGTGGATAAATTTTGGAGGTGATATAATGCCAAATCCACAGTTTAATTTAAACAATGGCGATACAAAGATAAAAGAAAAAATGTCAAAGGTAAAACACAAAATAGCCGTTTTAAGTGGTAAAGGTGGAGTAGGAAAGACAACCGTTGCAGTGAATATTTCCACTGCACTAGCGGAAAGTGGTTACAAAGTAGGGCTTTTGGACCTTGATATACACGGTCCAAATATTGCAAGGATGCTTGGTGAAAAAAATCCATCTGTAGATGGAGAGGAAATTGTTCCCGCAGAGATTTTACCAAATTTAAAGGCACTTTCAATAGGAATGCTTGTTGAAAGTGGTAAAGCAGTTATTTGGAGAGGTCCACTTAAACATTCTGCAATTAAGCAATTTTTGGGTGACACAAAATGGGGAGAGTTGGACTTTTTAATCTTTGACCTTCCACCTGGTACTGGAGACGAAGCATTAAGTTTGTTTCAAACACTCCCGGATTTAGATGGTGTAGTAATGGTAACTACTCCACAAAAAGTGGCATTAGATGATGTACGTCGTGCAATTGATTTTGTACATTCTATGAACAAAAAACTCATAGGTATAGTTGAAAATATGTCTTATGTAAAATGTCCAAAATGCGGTGAAAAAATAGAAATATTTGGTAGCGGTGGAGGAAGCATACTTGCAAAAGAATACAACGTTGAACTCTTGGGACAAATACCACTTGATCCAAAAGCCGCTCAACTTGCAGACGAAGGAAAACCTATAACCTTGTACATGAGAGAAACAGAAGTCGAAGAAACGTTTAGGAAAATAGTGGAAAAAATTGCACAGATAGTAGAATAACCCCCAAATCTGGGGGTTTTTCTTTCCATAATTCAATATTTTATGATATAATCATACGAAGAACCTTTTTCTTAACTGGAAAGTCGAAAATTAGAGGTGAGTAACTTTGAGGATAGAACCTACAGGCGACCCGAAAATAAAAAATGAAAAAATAAAAAAGAAAAAAGGTTCAAAAGGTAAAAAAGTGAATTTCACAAACGAAACTCCCGGCTTTTTCGATGTATTAATGGATGTAGAAGAAGAAAAGATAAACATGGAACTTGAAAAGATTGTAAATGAAATATTGGATGCGGGGAATGATTTTATTAGATCCCCTACACCTGATACTTTGAAAAAGTACAAGGAAAAAATTAAAAAATTTCTAAAACTCATTGAAAAAAAGATGTATAAATTATCAGGTAAGATGGATTATTCAACTAATTCGCCGAGATTACACGTAATTGTAGAGGATATAGATGAAAAACTCAAAAACCTTGCCGAAAAGCTTATAACTTCAGAAGGTGGAACCATCAACTTTGCCGCCAAAGTTGATGAAATAAACGGCTTAATATTAGACTTGTATAAATAAGGAGGAAAAACATGAACATCTTGGTAACAAATGACGATGGGGTAACGGCAAATGGCATATTGTGTCTTGCAAGACATTTAAGCAAAAAACACAAAGTAACCGTAGTTGCGCCTGAAACGGAACAAAGCGCTGTAGGACATGCAATAACGTTGAGGCTTCCTTTGTGGCTTAGAAAAATAGATATAAACGAAGATTTTGAAATTTATGCAGTTTCTGGTACTCCTGCAGATTGTGTAAAGATAGGTATAGATGTCGTATTAAAGGAAAAACCAGATTTATTAATCAGTGGAATAAACAGGGGAAACAACTTGGGAACGGATGTGGTGTATTCTGGAACGGTAAGTGGCGCGCTAGAAGGTGCTATAGCGGGAATTCCAGCCATAGCCGTATCAAGTTTTAGTTTTGAAAATCCCATATATGAAACAGCGGCAAAGTTTATACTAGATTTTCTAGAAGAATTTGATATTAATTCCATACCGCAATTTACCGCATTAAACATAAACGTACCTTCCATCCCTTACGAAAAACTTAAAGGTTGGAAACTAACAAAACAAAGCAAGAGAATGTATGAAGACTACTTTGAAGAACGAAAAGACCCATCCGGTGGAAATTATTACTGGATGATGGGAAACATAATAGAAAATGACCCAGATCCAAAAGCAGATTACAAAGTACTAACCCAAAATTTCGTATCGGTAACTCCAATTAGTGTATTTTTGACAAACGAAGAATATCTAAAGCGATTGGAGGAAAGGTATGAAGATAAGGCTATACGGTGATCCAATTCTTAGGAAAAAGGCAAAAAAAGTTGAAGATTTTGAATACTTACAAAGTATAAAAGATGATATGTTAAAAACTATGTACATAGAAGATGGTGTGGGACTTGCCGCGCCGCAAGTGGGTATTTCTTTAAGATTTTTTGTTATGGATGATGGAAATGGACCACTTTTTGTTGTAAACCCCGAAATACTGGAACATTCAACTGAAAAAGAAATTGGAGAAGAAGGATGTCTAAGTCTTCCGGGCATTTTTGCCGATGTTGAAAGGTATAAATGGGTTAAATTGAAATTTCAAGACGAATATGGAAAAGTTCAGACAAAGTTGTTTGAAGGATACAGTGCAAGAATAGTACAACACGAAAGAGATCACCTTGATGGTATATTATTTATCGATCACCTTCCAACCACTGTAAAAAGACGACTTTCTCCTGAGCTTTCCAAAATAATGAGGATGAGATTGGAGGAAACAAAGTGAACTTTGAAGATTTTAACTTAAGTGAAAAGACGCTTCGCGCAATTTACGAGAAAGGATTTGAAACACCAACACCTGTGCAAGAAAAGGTAATACCTATACTGCTAAAAAAGGAAAAGAATTTAATTGTACAGGCAAAGACAGGCACGGGAAAGACTGCGGCATTTGGAATACCACTCATAGAACTTTTGGAAAACAAGGGGTATGTCCAAGCGATTATACTCACCCCTACACGTGAACTGGCACTGCAAGTTTCAGAGGAGATAAACTCTTTAAAAAGGAAGAGGCTCAAGATACTTCCCATATACGGAGGGCAGTCTATAAAGAGGCAAATAGACCATCTAAAAAGAGGTGTTGATATAGTAGTTGGTACACCGGGAAGGATCCTTGACCATCTAGAAAGAAAGACGATAGACCTTTCAAAAGTAGAGTACTTTATCTTGGATGAAGCAGATGAAATGCTTGATATGGGCTTTATAGACGACGTGGAAAAAATATTGAAAAATACAAATGGTGAAAAATTCTTTTTGATGTTTTCTGCAACGATACCAAAGAGAATCATAGACCTTGCAAAAAAATACATCAAAAACTACGAAGTTATAAAGATACTTGATAAACAACTCACCACAAACCTTACAGAACAAATATACATAGAATTAAACGAAAGCGATAAATTTGAAGCACTTTGTAGAATAATAGATGTGGAAGATGATTTCTACGGTATGGTATTTTGTAGAACAAAAGTAGAAGTAGATACCGTATCTGCAAAACTCATTGAAAGGGGATACGACGCAGAAGCATTGCATGGAGATTTTTCACAATACCAACGTGAAAGGGTGCTGAAAAAATTTAAAGAAAAGAAGATAAATATACTTGTCGCAACTGATGTTGCAGCACGTGGGATAGATATTACCGGTTTATCTCATGTAATAAATTATTCCATTCCGCTTAACCCGGAACACTACGTGCACAGAATAGGTAGAACGGGAAGGGCTGGAAAAGAAGGTATCGCCATAACGTTTGTTACCCCAAAAGAATATAGACAACTCTTTAGAATAAAGAAATTTTCAAAGGCGAAGATCAAAGAAGGTAAAATCCCTTCAGTGGAACAAATAATAAAGGCAAGATCGGAAAAAATAAAAAAAGATATTTTAAATCATAGTAAAAATATACAGAAAGTATACTACGACCTTGCTGATGAACTCCTTGAAAACGCAGAACCAAGAGAAGTTGTAGCAAAACTTTTAAGTACTGCTTTTAAATCTTTAAATCCAGAAAATTACAAAAAAGTATCCCCTACTTCAAAAGCAAAAGAAGTTGTAAGGTTGTTTATAGCCAAAGGAAAACAAGCTGGTCTTACCAAAAAAGATCTAGTTAAATTTATCGTTGAAAAAACCAACATAAATCCAAAAGTAATAAGTGATGTACTTGTTTTGGACAAATTTTCATTTATAACCGTCCCATACAAAGAAGCGGAAATAATACTATCAATCTTTAAAAAACGAGGAAGAAGATCCTTAATATCCAAAGCAAAAGAAAGAAACTAGGAGGGAAAAGTATGAAAAAAGTGGGTTTTCTAGTCGTATCTATAGCTATTTTACTCTCATTTGTACTACTCTTTGCAGGAGGAGACACAAACCAAAGTCCAAAAATTGCATACATTGATTCAAACAAAGTACTACAATCGTATGATAAATTTATAACACTCCAATCCAAGTATCAAGAAGACGCACAATTTTATCAGAAAAAACTCAAAGAACTTGCAGCAGAAATAAATCAAATGAAAAAAGATGGTGCAAGCGAACAAGAGTTAAATAAAAAGTTAGCAGAATACACACAAAAACAACAACAATATTCACAGCTTTTAAATAACGAATATCAACCAAAATTTTCACAGCTTGAACAGGAGATACTCCAAAAAATAGCAGAATACGCGGAAATAATGGGGTATGATTTTGTGTTTAACAGCAAATCAATGGCATATGGTTCCCCAAAATACGATATAACGGATAAATTTATTGAATACTTGAAATCCGCGCAATGAAAATAGTATGTAAAGATATAAAAAAAAGATTTGGAAAAAAACAAGTTTTAAACGGTGTAGATTTAATCGTAAACACAAACGAAATAGTGGGCTTGCTGGGGCCAAACGGTTCCGGCAAGACTACTTTATTTAATATTATATTGGGTGTAGTAATTCCAAGCAGCGGTAAAGTTTTTTTAAATGAAAAAGATATTACAAAGGTACCAATACACAAAAGGGCAAGGTTGGGAATAACATATCTTCAACAGGAAACATCTGTCTTTAGACAACTTACTGTGGAAAAAAATTTAAAACTCGTTATAGAACATTACGACAAAGACTTTGGTAAGATAGACACGCTTCTTAAAAATTTTGGATTACTTGATTTGAAAAACCAAATGGCATTTAGTCTATCTGGTGGGGAGAAAAGAAGGCTTGAACTTGCACGTATGATGACACTCTCTCCAAAGTTCTTACTCCTTGATGAACCATTTGTGGGTATAGATCCAAAGACGGTAAAGGAAATTCAAAAGATGGTACTAGAATTGAAAAAAATGGGATTGGGGATAATTATAACAGACCACAGTGTAGATGCACTAAAAGATATTGTGGATAGGTTATATGTAATACACAAAGGTGGTATAATTGCAAGTGGGGAACCAAGCGTTGTCTTAAACGATAAAATTGTCAAAAAAGTGTATTTGGGGGGATAGCATGAAGGTTATCTTAACTTTTTTATTTTCAATTTGGGGACTTTTCGCTCCAGAAAGTATTATTGTAAAAAACGGCGATTACTTCATTTCTCAAATGGGAAAGCTATACGTTGAAGATGGTAGTGTACTTTATATGTCAAAGGAAAAAAACGAAATACTTTTAAAAATGGTAGATCCACGGGGAATGCTCAAAGAAGGTAAATACCTCTGGATTGTAGATTTTGATAGGCTTGTAAGGCTTGATCTTTCAACGGGAAAGTACAAAAACTTTTTTGCATCTTCTCCTAAGTATTTAAATGATATAGTAAAATACAAAGAAAAATATTACGTTACAGATACATATGGAAACACAGTATACAAATTAAACGATGAAAAATTAGAAGTTACATACAATTTAAAAAGGCCAAATGGTATTACAACAGATGGAGAAT
This sequence comes from Thermosipho sp. 1244, assembly GCF_018588215.1. NCBI lineage: Bacteria > Thermotogati > Thermotogota > Thermotogae > Thermotogales > Fervidobacteriaceae > Thermosipho > Thermosipho sp. 1244. Next base: position 42,620 of record NZ_LNGA01000003.1, on the reverse strand, counting down.
ATTTATACATTATATCCTTTACTTCTCCCGCTGTTGTCTACAAATGTGACGAAAACAAAATCATTGAAACATATACCTTAAACGAGGTAAAAGGTGGAGATGGTATAGTGTATGTAGATAATATGTTTTTCATATCGGGTTATACTTCAAAAAACGTGGTAATTTACAATTCTTCTTGGAAAAAGATTGGTGAAAAGAATGGATTTTCATCTCCCGCTGATATATACTACTCAGATGGAAATCTTTACGTACCAGATATGAAAGAGGGAAAAATTTACGTATTTAAGGTGGAAAATGAATAAATATCTGATCAAATTCAAAAAACTTGGAATGTACAGATTCATTTCGGGGCTTGATACCATATCCATGATAGAGAGAACATTTAGAAGAACAAATCTTAAAATGCAATTTACAGAAGGGTTTCATCCAAAACCCAAGTTTACTTATGTTGATCCAGTTGCAACTGGGGTAATAGATTGGGCTTTTTATCTTACAATTGAACTTTTGGAAGATTATGACACATCCTTTGTAAAAGAAGAAATAAAAAGGGTACAACCTCCGCATTTTGTAGTAGACAAAGTTTTAAAAAAAGATGTCAATCTTTCAAAAATACGTGCATATGAATTTAAAATTATAGCAAGAAAAAACTTTAATCTCCCGGAAAAAATAGTAAAAAAGACAAAAAGGGGGTTTAGGGAAATCCCCATATCTTCTTTGGAAAATCTCAAAATTATTGAAAAAAAGGACTATATTGTGATAAACTATATAGTTGAAAAGGAAAATACATTTAATCCGTATATCATTTCAGATGCCGTGTTCTTAGCTATAAGAAAGGAATGTTATCCTTCTTTTCTTTTTGAAGGGAGTGTATTAGATGAAAAAGATCCTTGTAGTGGATGATTCTGAAGTTTTGCGAAAAATCACGTCTTTTAACTTAAAAAAAGCGGGATACGAAGTGTACGAGGCCTTTGATGGGGTAGATGGCCTTGAAAAGATGAAAGACATAAAACCCGATCTCATAATATTGGATATAATGATGCCAAGACTCGACGGGTTTGGTGTTTTAAAAGAAAAGAAAAATATAGAGGAAATAAAAAACATCCCCGTAATTATACTCACCGCAAAGGGTGGAGCAGAAGACGAAAAAGTGGCCAAAAGCTTAGGAGCACAAATAGTCATGACCAAACCATTTAGCCCATCAAAATTAATCGAAGAGGTAAAGAGGCTGATTTCCGATGATTGAAAAATTGGAAAAACTATACCTAAAACTACTTGAAATTTCAAAAAACCAACAGAAATCATACTCATCTGAAGAGGAACTTTGGGCATTGGTAGAAGAAGAAATTAATATAATTACAAGTGAATTTCTATCTTACAAGCAGGAATTGGAATCATCTACAATACTTATTGAAAGTCAACTTGAAGAAATTTCCAGACTGTATGAAGAAATTTCAACACTTTTTGAAATAAGTAAAATTGTGGCATCCAACATAGAAACAAGGCAGATTCTAATGCCCGTGTTAATTACTTTGAAAAAGGCAATCAATTTTTCATGTGGAATAATTAGTATAAACTTTGATGGGAAATTTTCCGAAACTATTGGAGAATGTCCCAATAACATTGAAGAGATATTGAAAGATAATTTAGACGAAAATGCAGACATTATATTCAAAGAAACCTGTGAGAAATTAAATAATAGAAGTATAATATACAAATCTATATCCACCGCGTCAAATAAAAGAATGGGATATATCCTTGTTGTTGGAAAGGAATCCGGCACTATATTTACAGCAGGTGATAAAAAGATTATAGAATCTGCCGCACAGCAGATTGCAAGTAGTATAGAACGCGAAATAGCTTTAAGAGAAGAAATAGAAAGGGAAAAGTTAAACCAACAAATTGAAATTGCAAGAAGTATTCAATTTAACTTTTTCCCGAAGGCGTTCCCTCAAGATGAAAATTTTGATTCATTTGGCGAAAGCATCCCCGCTATACACGTTGGTGGAGATTACTTTGATGTGTTCTTGAAAAATAATAGTCTCTACGGTATAGTAGCCGATGTGTCTGGAAAGGGGCTTCCCGCATCTTTGATTATGTCTTCTCTTAGAAGTGCTTTTAAATCGCTAATAGAAAGTACAAATGGCGATCTATTAAAAACAGTGACAAGTCTAAACAACATGCTCTCATACGACGTGGGAGATGATAAATTCGTAACCGCTGTATTTGTGAAATTAAATAGGGATGGAGCATTGGAAGTGATAAACGCGGGACACGATCCACTCTATATAGTAAAAGATAAAATTACAAAGATAAACTCTACAAGCATCCCTATAGGTATGTTTGAATTTATGGAATTTGAAATACAAAGCACACAACTTTCCGAAAATACACTTATCTTTGCATACACAGATGGTATCCCAGAGGCAAGAAATATAAACAACGAAGAATATGATTTTGAAAGATTGGAAAGATTACTAAGTAAGATTCACATTTTACCTGCAAAAGATATAGTCGATAGTGTTGAAAAAGATGTCTTTAGATTTTCACAAGGTGCACTACAACACGACGATATGACAATTTTGGCGATAAAATACTTAGGATAGGAGGTAGTTAAATGATAGATGTAGGTGCATTAAGTAAAGGTATGTACATAAAGTACGACGGAGATATTTACAGAGTGGTAGACGTTAACAAGCACTTTAGAGCAAGGGGTTCTGGATTAATTAGAACAAAACTAAAAAATCTTTCCACGGGATTAATGAGAGACGTTAATTTTAACAGTGGTGAAAAGGTGGAAGAAGCAGAGGTTAATTTTAGAAAGGCATCTTACATATACAACGACGGTGAAATGTATTACTTCATGGACAATGAAACATTTGAACAATACGGTATTCCAGAATCTGATATTGAAGATGAAAAAAATTACTTAGTGGAAAACACCGAAGTGGATCTAATAATGCACGACGGAAAACCACTAGGTATACAACTTCCCACAAGCGTTGTGCTTGAAGTAGTGGAAACTGAACCGGGTTTTAAAGGTGATACGGTTTCAGGTGGAGGTAAACCTGCAATCTTGGAAACTGGTTTAAAAATTACAGTTCCTTTCTTTGTGGAGAAAGGTCAGAAAGTTAAAGTAGACACAAGGACAGGCGAATACATAGAAAGAGCCTAAAGGAGGGATAAATATGGATTTTGAGCAAGGAAGTATAAACATAAGCGATGATGTTTTAAAAGAAATAGCCTTTAGAAGTTTTATCGAAGTACTCGCACCAGATGAAAAAGATGTAAAAAAACTAAAGAAAAGTATCGAAATCGAAAGAACACCAGACGACAACGTAATAGTATACGTAAGGACTGTTGCACCATACGGGCAAAGCCTTGTAGAATTCGGTAAAAAAATTATGAAAAACATATCGGAAAATATCCAAAGAATGACAGAACTTCAAGTTTCCGCTGTTAACGTTACAATAACTGATGTTGTCGAAAAGATTGAAACAACAGAGGAGGAAGAGTAATTGATAAAGAGTCGGCACAAAATGAGAGAAGCTATTTTTAAAGCTCTCTTCCAGTGGGATTTCAACAGAGATGAAAATCTAGAAGACATATCCAAAGAACACATTAGCGTATTAGATGTTTCTTTACAAGAACTTGCGAAAAAATACGTGAGGGGGATAAGGGAAAATATATTAAAGATCGACGAAATTATATCCAAGTATCTAAAAAACTGGACACTAGATAGGCTATCTGTTACCGATAGAAATATACTTAGGCTTGGAACTTTCGAGTTATTGTACATAGATGATATACCCATAGAAGTTACGCTAGATGAAATGATAGAGCTAGGAAAAGCCTACGGTACGGAAAACAGTGGAAAGTTTGTAAATGGTGTATTGGATAAAATAGCAAAAGAGGAGGCACCAAAAGAAAAGTTTGAAATTTAAGGTGGGGGGAAAATTTCTTTTTCCGAGATCATCATTTCTCTGCTTATTTCAATATACGTAATCTATGCGTGTTATCTTATTCTTGATTCAACCATTGAATGGTATATATTTTTGAAAAAGGACTATATTAAATCTCTCGAAACGTTTTACGTGGTAAATTACATACGTCACGATTTTTATACGCGTGGTATATCCGGTGTAAATTTTGAAAATGAAAAATGCATATCCTTTACAGAAAAATTGAAAAATGGCGATGTAAAATTGGTAAAATATAAGGTTTTGGATACAAAAGACGGTATGTTTTTAAAAAGGGAAGTACAAGGTCTGGGAAACTACCTTGGTCCATTTAAAACAACTCTTTCATTTGAAAACGCTGCAAGTATAGTATACATCCAAACTTACAGGGGAAGGTTTGTGCTTCCAAAAGAGCCTCTTAAGTTTAAAATAAAAAAAATCTTAGTCTCCTTTTAAGCTGTACACATATGCTAGTACTTCCGCAACTGCTCTATAGAATTTCTCTGGAATTTCGTCTCCCACCTCTACGTTAAAATACAACTCCCTTGCAAGTTTTGGATTTCTAAAGACAGGTACGTTATTTTCCCGTGCAATTTTTTTTATCTTTTCTGCTATATTATCCACACCCTTTGCAACAACAATTGGTATCTCCATTTCATCTACTTCATATTTTATCGCAACAGCATAGTGTGTAGGATTGGTGACCACCACAGTAGCCTCGGGAACTTCTTGCATCATTCTATGCATTGAATATTGCATCATAATCTCCCTTTGCTTTCTTTTTACTTCTGGATTCCCTTCAACTTCTTTGAATTCCTCTTTAACCTCTTGTTTTGTCATTCTTATATTCTTTTCATATTCGTACCTCGAATAAAAATAATCAGCTATTGATACAATAAAGAGTGCTATACCGCACTTTATTAAAAGCTCAAACGTTATATTCCAAATAAGTAATGCGCCTTCTAAAACACTCGTATCTGTTGCAAGCAACAACTTATTCCAATTGACTTTCACTACCAAAAATCCTACATATCCCACTATAACCAACTTTAAAATAGACTTTAAAAGTTCAAATAACGAACGCAATGAAAACATCCTCTTTAAACCACTGATGGGATTTATCTTTGAAAAATCAAGTTTTAAAGATTTGAACGTAAATAAAAACCTTGTTTGTAAACTTCCAACAAAAATTCCCGTTACCATTACTATTGCAACAAAGATTATCAAATCAACAATTAACCCTTTAAACGCATCAAATGTATATATTCCCAAATCGTTGATAGTCAACGTATCGTAAGAAGGTAATTGTGCAAAAAAGGATATAGCAGATTCTAATCCCAGTATAATTCCCCTGCCTAAAAATGCAAAACCAATCACCGCCGCCAAGAATGTAAAACCAGAGGTAAGTTCCCTTGAAACTGGAACTTGACCTTCTTCTCTTGCCTTTTGTCGCCTTCTTGGAGTTGCCTTTTCCGTCTTATCTGGATCGGCAAATAACTGTATATCTATCCTGAAAGAAAATGTTGCAGGGTTTTTTCTAAAAGAACTGTCAACTTTGCAGAAGTCTCCGCCCATAACGGCACCATCCCCAAAAATATCAAAAAAACTAATATGCTTTTTAGTGGTATTCCAACCATAAATACATTCATTTGCGGTACCAACCTTGAAAGAATCCCCAAAAGCACGTTTACTATAAACATATAGCCTATAACTGGGAGTCCTATCTTTAATGCCACAAAAAATAATTCTATAAATTTTGACGTTATAAACTTAACAAAACCAAAATCCAAAAAATCCAAGTTAAGTGGAAACACTTTAATAGAATCAACAACCGCTTCGTATATTAACAAATGCCCATTTAAAGAGATAAACACAAAAATTGCAAGAAGAAATATAAGCTGCCCTATTATGGGACTTTCTTCCATAGTTGGATCCATAGAAGTAGCAAGCCCAAAACCAGACTCTATACCCAACAATTCCCCTGCAACGGCAAATGCTCCAAAAATCATATATGCCAATAATCCAATCGCAAAACCTACAATGAAGTTATTTAAAAGGGAAAGTACTATATGAAGAACAGGAGTATCTAGTGGTATAACACTTTCCTGTGGAAGCAGTGAATATGAAAATGCAAGCACAAGAAAAGCCTTTACTGTGGAAGGAATAAACTTTCCCGACAGTAAAGGCGAAATTACAAAAATCCCAGTTATTCTACTTATTAGCATTCCCCAGTTTAAAAATTGAGTCTCTACAAATTGATATAAATCCATTATCCTCCTATTTTAAACCAATTTGCTATACTTTTCAATTGTTCAGAGACCAAATCAATAGCTTTAACTGTTTCGTGTAATCTTTGAGAAAATTCCTCTAATTTTGACATATTCTCGTTAACCATCGCTAATTTATTCACCGCTTCTGAAACTGTATTTGTAGATCTTTCTGAGATATATACCATCTCGTTAAATACTTCTTTTGCTTGCTCTAAAACTTCCGATACCGTCTTTGTAGTTCCCGCAAGTTTTTGGATACGCTCAATTACAATTTGGAAACCTTGAGAAAATTCTTCTTTTGTCTCTGAAAGGGCTGAAAAATTATTCCTTGAATCTTCATATACCTTGTTTAAACCACTGAGATTTTGTGTGTATTCTTCCATATCCTTTACAAGTTTTTTTGAAATATCGTTTATCTCTATAGACAACTTCATAATCTCATCTGCAACTACCGCAAAACCCTTTCCCGCTTCTCCAGCCCTTGCCGCTTCTATTGCAGCATTAAGTGCAAGTAAATTCGTCTGATTTGCAACATTTTGTATCTTTGATATTTCACCAGTAACCCTGTTAAATTGCCCTATAGTTTGGTTAATATAACTGTTAAATTTTTCCATGGCATCTAGCGACCTTGTTATACTATTATCCATTTCCATTACAAGTTTTGTGTTGTCGTCTAACCTTTTCTCCGTATCTATTATATCATTAACCAACTCTTCTAGTGTATTTTCTACATTTTCTATAGATTGTTTTGCACCTTCTGTTGTATTCTTTAGGTTATCAAACTCATCTAAAATATCAGTGGTATTTTTAGAAAAAACCTCTATAGTACTTGAAAACTCACTGGAGGTCTTTTCCAATATATTGCTCAATTCTTCTAAGCCATCTACACGAGAAACAAGTCTATTTGAATTTGAAAGAAGATTTTGTGCAAAATCTTTAAACCTTTCAGAAAGATTTTTTAAAGAGTCCATCATAACTTTAAATTCTCCAGAAACATTCACACCGTCAAAGCTTTCAAATCTTCCCTCGGATAATTTTTCAATAACCGTCTTTGAATGCTCAAGTGCTTTTGAAAGCTGATTTGTTATAACAAATATCAAAATCACACTTATAACAAGAACAACAGCAACCAATAAAATTGTCTTTTTCACAATGATGGAATTGTCAATCTTTAAATTAATTGAAACATTTGGTTTTTCAAGTTTTGGAACAACAAATGGTTTGGGTTTTGGCAATTCAACACTTGTATCAATAGCTTTAAATGGAATGGCAACTTCTATTTCACCTATCTTCTTTCCAAGGTATTTAAATTCACCTACTTTTGCAAAATAGGTATCTTTTAGGATTTTAATTATATCACCTTTTAATTTTCTTAAAGGTTCTCCCACAAGTCTTTTACCATCTTCCCCTACCTTTGTGGTTATAAGTGCTTTACCGTTTACATATAACGTAATCTCTGCGTTTGAAACGGATTTTATTTCATCTAAAAATTTGTTGTCCATCTTATCAACAAATACAACAAAACCATTTACCGTATTACCAAGTATGGGGTGCATTACGGGAACAATGATAATTGAATACAAAAAATTATCATACGGAAAAATCAAAGAACGATAAAAAACAGACTTTGCAGAAATTATACTTGAAAAATTTTCTTCAAGTTCTCTAATGTATGGAGGTTTTTTGTAAAAACTTACATTTGCACCCGAAGAAACGGATTTTGCGTATTCTACTATGTATTTTCCATCGTATTTTGTGTACAATCTACTTTTAATCTTTGGCTTTTTTTCATCTATCGTCCAAAGTGCAGCATATTCAATAGAAAATTTTTCTATAAAGGGAAATAAAAGAGATTTTCTCTCAGTTAACGATAAACCTTTATCATTTGCGGCATTTACAGTCTCCTTTAATGATGCTGCAATTTGTGCACCTGTTAAAAGTTGTTCTGTCCTTTCTTTTATTAAATTTATAACCGTATCAAAAGTGAAATTCACTTGATTTTCAAGCGCTTTTTCGTAAACTTCATTAAAAGATTTTTGTATCTTTTTCTCTTGTTCTTTCACCGTTTCACTTAACCTTTTTGTATATTCTTCTGATTGTTTCAAAAGTTCATCTTTGAAACTATTAATGTACGATTCATACTTTGAAATAACGTTCTTTTCAACATATAAAGATATGTCTTTTTGCAAATTTTCGATCTGAGAATTTACCCCTCTGATATTGAAATACGTAACCAAGAATATTGGAACCGTTACCAAAATTATTGCAAACAAAACTATTTTTGCCCTAAAAGACATATTTTCACTCCTTAAATTTCTTTAACAAGTTCGGAAATTATTCTTACAATCATTCCTCCTGTTTTATTTGCAACTTCTAATACTTCTTCTGCCGTAAGTGGTTTTAAATCATCATGTACCGCTTTATCTGTAATAGCGGATACACCAAGAACCTTTAAACCGCCGTGATTTGCGACAATAACTTCTGGAACAGTTGACATGCCTACAGCATCTGCACCCATCCATCTCAACATCCTCAATTCAGCGGGAGTCTCAAAGTTTGGTCCAGATACAGCAACGTATACACCTTCGTAGAATGGTATATTAAGTCTTTGCGCAATCTCAATAGCCTTTTTTCTCAAATCTTTATCGTATGCATTTGACATATCTGGAAATCTTGGTCCCCATTCTTCTACGTTAGGGCCAATCAACGGATTGTCTCCCATCATGTTTATGTGATCGGTAATAAACATAGGTCTTCCAATCTCAAATTCTGGATTCATTCCACCCGCCGCATTTGTTACTATCAATACTTCTACACCCAAAAGTTGCATAACCCTTATTGGGAAGGTTACGGTCTTCATATCGTATCCTTCATAATAATGGAATCTTCCGTTCATCAGCATAACATCTTTACCATTGAGTTTTCCAAATATAAGTTCACCCTTATGTCCTGGCGCAGTTGATACTGGAAAACCTGGAATATCCTTGTATGAAAATTTCTTTGGATTTTCAATACTGTCTGCTATTCCATGCAACCCAGAACCAAGGATTATGGCAATCTGTGGTATAGAATCAATGTGCTCCTTTAAAAAATCTACCGCTTGATTTACTCTTTCAATGTATTCTTTCATCTTTTTGCCCCTCCTTTTTATTTTGTACATTGATAATTATATCATAAAAAAAAAGGCTATAAAGCCGCTTATTCCTCTATTATATAGACTAAATCTCCTGTTTTTAAAAGTGCCGCATTTGCTTCATCTGTATCTACATGAAATTCCAAAGCGTATTTCTCACTAACCCTTATAAGCACATCATCAAAAATTAATCTTCTTCCTTCTTTTTCGACTAACACTTTTACAATATCTTTATCTTTTACACCGTATTTTTCAGCATCACTTGTGTGCATGTGTATGTGTCTTTTTGCAATTATTACCCCTTTTTCTTTTATAACACTACCTTTTGGTCCTACTATAACTATTCCCGGGGTCCCTTCTAAATCCCCTGAATCTCTTACAGGTGGTCTAACTCCTATTTTAAACGCATCTGTAAGGGAAATTTCAACCTGTGTTTCTTTTCTTTCTGGTCCAAGTACCCTTACCTTCTCAATTGCACCTTTTGGTCCTACAATAATTACCGTTTCTTGACATGCAAATTGGCCGGGTTGACCTAGGTCTTTAATAGGTGTAAGTTTGTAATCTTTACCAAAGAGTATTTCCACATCTTCCCTTGAAAGGTGCACATGCCTGTTACTAACACCTGCTACAATTCCAGGTTGTTTTAAATTCATTTTATCCCTCCTCTTTTCGGCTTAAGTAATCTATCCCTAACAACTACCTTAATTTTTTCTGGAACTGTAACTTTTATTGTAAATGGTCCCCTTTTAATGTTCAAAAAACCCAAACCAGCTATTACTACCTCTTCCTCCTCATCTACTTCAAATATGTGTGTTACAAAATTTTCATCTATATCTTGCTTTTTACACGGTGGAATTAGAAGATCCCCTGCCCTCTTTTTCATTAACTCATCTGCCTTTTCTTTCTTTGTTTCATGAAAAGTTACCTTCTCAGGTGCAAAAATCTGGAAAATAGGCTTTTTTTCCGTTTTAAATTCCACCTCTATTTTACAAAATGCACTTACCAACACTGCTCTACTTTCGTCTATTTTAAAGGTTTTTCTTGTAAAAGACTTTGTATTTAAAATTTTTGCCTGACATTCTACAGAAAGTAAATCTGTTACTCTATCATTTGTCAATATTCCAGGTGTATCAAACAAATTTACATCAAAGACTTTTCTTTTTATTATACCCAAAGTCGTACCTGGAAATGGAGAAATAGTTGGCTTTGCTTCTGTAAAATGCGAAAGCAATGATGACTTTCCAACGTTTGTAACACCCAAAATTAAGATATCTTCCCTTAGACTTTTTAAAAATTTTTCAAACTTTCTCAACCCAAATTTATTTTTACTACTTAACAAAAATATACGCTCAGAAGAGCAACCCAACCTGTTTTTTAACCATTCTTGTGCTTCAATAGATGAAAGTGATTTTGGCAAAAGGTCAAACTTTGTAACGGCAAAATATACTTCTTTTCCGTTTAATTTTTTCATTATTTCCTTTCGAAAAGTACCTTCAAAATCCGTTATATCAACAACATATATTACCTTTTTAAAATCCTTTAAAATTTCATCTAATTTATCCAAAAATATCTCCTCTTCAACTGGTACACTCAACTTTCCATAATGAATCATTTTATAACAGCGCTGGCAGAGCGGTTCTTTTTCTTCTAACAGCACATGTTCTGGTATATATCCAGGTTTTTTTGGATCTTTAAATTGCAATTCAACTCCACAACCTCTACACTTCATCGTTAACCTCCTATATAAAGCTTTACCATAACAAATGCAAACCCAACTAAACTAGTCAAAAGATAAGGTTTAAACGCCCACTTTATATATTCACCAAATGAAAATTCTCTCCCTATTTGTTTTGAAAGTAAATTAACCCCCACAATATTCTGAACGGCACCAAGTGGCGTAAGGTTAGTGGCAAGATTTGCGCTTACCGCATATACCCACCAAAAGCTAGGTGAAAAGCCGGCATTCACCAGAATCTTTATAACAGGTGCAATAATCAAAGTCCCTGGAACGGCGCTAAGCCAAGGAATTGCAATCGAAGTAAAGGCAAATATTGCAAGAAGGGAGTAAAATAGATGTCCAGAAAGTGGTAAAAACATATTTGCAAGTAAACGTGTAATCCCTACTTCCTCAAGTGCATATGACAAAATGTAAAGTCCCGCATAGAAAAATAAAGTATCCCAATCTATTTCATTGCTTATATCATTAAAATTCTTCTTGTGAAATAGTATCACAGCTACCGCTCCAAGTAATGCAACAAATGAAAGATCAACCTCTACTACTTGATGAAGACCAAAAAGGGAAAGTACTATAAGAAAAACTAATAGTGTAAATTTCAAAGACTTTTTATCCGTAATAGCCATTGTTTCATCAATATCTGAAAGCTTTTCAAGTTTTTCTTCAACATCTTTATCCACTACTGTGTGTTTTTTAAACAAAAGCATAGTAATAGTAAATGAAATTATGGTAATCAATCCCATATTTTTAATAAAATCATTAAACCCCAAACCGCTTACTGAACCAAGTACAAGGTTTAAAGGACTACCAATTAATGTGGACATTCCACCAATATTGTCTATGAAGATGGTTAACATTAAAAACGGAATGGGATTTAAACCAAGTGAGTCTGTAATTAGAAAGATCATAGGGGCAATAAGGATTATCGTAACAAGGTTATCCAAAAAAGCAGACGATACAGCTACTAAAATCATCAACCCAGTTATGGTCAAAAAAAATCTCTTTCCACCTATCTTTACCACACGTATAGCCAAAAACTGAAAAAGTCCAGTTTTTTTCAAAAACTCCACTATAACAGTCATCCCTGCAAGAAGGCCCAATGTGTTAAAATCTACTACTTTACTAATATTCTCCGGTTCTAATCCCTCAATAAGTTTAAGCGCGGAAACTAAAATTGCCAGCCCAAAAACTATAGGCGCCTTATACTTTTTACCGAAAATAATATACCCATATGCAACTATTACAATAGATAATGCAAATACCTTTTCCACAAGTCCACCTCCCTATCACATTTTTTATTATAACTCTAATTTTCACATTTTCTTGTTAAAAATTATATAAATTTATATTTTAACTTCTTTTCTTTTTTCCTTTTCTATTAACATTTGTGAAAAAAATAAATACATTAAATATTCCAAATCTTATCACCTAAAATGGAAAATATTGCGGTTTGCAAAATAAATACTTATATTAGAAAATAAAAATGAAGAAACTAAAAAGGGGTGATAAAATGGCAAAAGTTTCTAACATGGTCTTGTTGAACAAACCCGGGGAAAAGATACTCCTTTTAGGTAACCATGCAATAGCAAGAGGAGCACTTGAAGCTGGCATATCGCTCTTTGCCGCATACCCTGGAACTCCTAGTTCCGAACTAACAGATACAATGGCAGCGGTAGCAAAAGATGCAGGTGTTTATATGGAATACTCTACAAACGAAAAAGTGGCATTTGAAACGGCTTTATCCGCTGCATGGAGTGGTCTTCGCGCGATGACTGCTATGAAACATGTGGGATTAAACGTCGCAGCAGATTCATTCATGAGTGCCGTAGGAATGGGAGTAGAAGGTGGATTTGTTATAATGGTTGCAGATGATCCAAGCATGTGGTCCTCACAAAATGAGCAAGATACAAGGGTTTTTGGGAAATTTGCAAATGTTCCAGTATTGGAACCCTGTAGTGTTCAAGAAGCAAAAGATCTCACAAAATACGGTTTTGAAATTAGTGAAAAGTACAAACACATGGTAATCCTCAGAACAACAACCAGGTCTTCACACATGAGGGGAGATGTAGTATTAGATAAGCTACCCGATGAAATAGTAAACAAAATAAGAAGAGTTGGAAAATTTGAAAAAGATCCAAAAAGGTTTGTCGATATACCAGCACATTCTAGAACGTTTCATCCAAAAATTCTTGAAAACATAGAAAAAATTAGAGAAGAATTTAACAACTGTCCATTCAACAGAATAGAAGGTGATGGAAAGGTAGGAATCATTACATCAGGTCTTTCATATACATATGTAAAAGAAGCTATCTCCTGGCTGGGAATAAACAATGTAAAAGTTCTTAAACTTTCAACTCCATATCCCGTTCCATTTGGACTTGTGGAAAAGTTCTTAGAAGGACTCGAAAAAGTATTAATAGTTGAAGAGCTTGAACCAGTTGTCGAAGAACAGATAAAATTGTGGGCATATGATAAAGGTTACACCATTCCTATATATGGCAAAAACATTGTACCAAGAACATACGAAATGGATACAAAACGTGCAGTAAAAGCTATTTCGAAATTTTTAAACATCGACACTCCCATCGATTTTAACACGCTAGAAGAAAAATACAAAGAAATAAGCTCAATGCTTCCACCAAGGCCACCTTCATTGTGTCCCGCATGTCCACACAGAAATTCGTTTTTTGCAATTAACAAAGCTACAAGAAAAAATGCAATTTTTCCAAGTGACATAGGATGTTATACCTTAGGTGTATTGCCACCTCTTAGTGCTGTTGACACAACAGTTGCAATGGGTGGATCAATTGGAATAGCACATGGACTTAGCGTATCACTAAATGGTGCAACAAATGAAGAGATATACAATAAAAAAGAAGTAATTGTTGCGACAATAGGAGATTCTACCTTTTACCATACGGGACTCCCCGCAATAGCAAATGCCATATACAATAGATCAAACATATTGGTAGTAATTGTAGATAACGAAATCACAGCCATGACTGGTGATCAACCAAATCCAGGTACTGGAGATACTCCACATGGACCTGGAAAAAGAATCCCCATTGAAGATGTGGTAAAGGCTATGGGGGCAGATTTCGTCGAAGTAGTAAATCCGTACAACATAAAGAAAACAACCGAAGTAATCAAAAAAGCATTGGATGTATACGGTGTTAGTGTTGTTGTATCAAGGCAAGTATGTGCTTTACATAGGGTAAGTCAAGCAAGAAAGAAAAAACAAAAATTACCCACATTTAGGGTTAATCCAGATAAATGTACAGGTTGTAAAGTATGTGTCACCACATTTGGATGCCCTGCAATATTCTGGGATAGTGAAAATAACAAGGCAAAAATTGGTCCTACTATGTGTTGGGGCTGTGGAAGCTGCGCACAAATATGTCCATTTGGAGCCTTTGAACTTGTAAAGGAGGCGAAATAATGGTTAAAGAATACAATATAGTCATTACAGGTGTAGGAGGGCAGGGAATACTAACAGCTGCAAACCTACTTGGATGGGCCGCACTAAAAGAAGGATACAAAGTTAGAGTAGGAGAAGTGCACGGAATGAGCCAGAGATTTGGCAGCGTTATATCTTATGTAAGGTTTGGAGAAAATGTCTACGGTGCAATGGTACCAGAAGGAAAGGCAGATGTGATAATATCATTTGAACCAGTAGAAGCATTAAGATATATCAATTACTTAAAAGAATGTGGGCTTGTATTTACAAATTCCAGACCTATTCAACCTGTACAAGTATCAATGGGGCTTGCAAAATACCCTTCACACGAAGAAATTAAAGATATCGTAGAAAAAAAGTTTAACGCAAAATATTTAAGTTTTGATGCCGAAAGCCTTGCAAAAGAGGCAGGAAATATAATTACAACAAATGTGGTATTAATCGGTGCTTTAACATCAACACCAGACTTTCCACTCTCTCCACAAACAATAAAGGAAGTAATTAAAGTTAGTGTTCCACCAAAAGCTGTAGATTTGAATATGAAGGCATTTGAATTGGGATTAAGCAAAGCAAAAGAAATGTTATAAAATCACGAAAAATGAGTATAAAACCCCTTGCATCTTTTGCAGGGGGTTGTTTTTTTTTACTTTCTAAGTTAAAATATAAAGCAAAATGTAAAATGAAAGGGGAAAATAAATGTATCTACTTTCTTCTATAATCTTTGGAATACTACTGGGGTCAAATGATTCCGCAAATATATTTGGTCCTTCTGTAGAAATGGGAATATTAAAATACAGAAAAGTTACCATAATTGCGGCTATTTTTACCTTTTTAGGGGCAATAATTGGTGGAGAAAGGGGAATAAGAACTATAAGCACTTTTTCAAATATAGATATTTACAGTGCAACAATTTCCGTTATTTCAGCTGCAATTACCATGTTCATACTCTCAAAAATCGGTATTCCTTCGTCTTCTTCCCAGTCTATTGTTGGAGCGATAATTGGTATAAACTTATTAACCAATAATCTAAATACAAAACTTCTTTTAAAACTCTTTCTTGCCTGGATTCTTACACCCATTGGCGGGATAATCTTTACATATTTGCTATATAAAACTCTTTCTCCTCTGTTTAATAAGATAAAATCGATACAAACTAGGGAGAAAATTATAATACTTTCAACATTAATCATAGGTTCATACGGCGCGTATTCTCTCGGCGCAAATAACGTTGCAAACATTACTGGGGTCTTTGCTAACAATATCGGTACTAAAAATGCAACGTTTGTAGGCGGCATAAGTATGGCAATTGGTGCATTACTTTCAAATAAAAAGGTTATGTACACCATAAGTAAAAAGATAATGGAATTAGATTATTTTTCCTCTGCTGTATCTTCACTGGGCCAAGCTATAACTGTGTGGATATATTCACTTGTTGGAATACCCGTATCCGTCTCTCAGGCCATTGTTGGTGCGGTTATAGGTGCAGGATATGCAAAGGGTTCAAAGATAACAAACAAAAAAGTAATTATACAAATATTCCTCACTTGGATTATTACTCCCACTTTTTCGGCGTTTATCTCAATTATTCTAAATTACCTTCTTAAAATTTCCATTTTTTAAATTTTTATCAAAAATTAAAATATGTTACTATATAATAATTGTTAAAATGAATAAGAAAATAGGAGGTGGTGTAAATATTTATATACTTACTTCCAGCTATTTTTTTTGGCTGGTCTCTTGGAGCAAATGATGCAGCAAATATATTTGGAACTGCAGTTTCAAATAGAATCATTAAGTACAAAACTGCAACAATAATTTCTGCAATATTTATAATAATCGGTGCAGTTATTGGCGGAGAAAAAGGTATTTTAACTATTAGCAGTATTTCCGCAAGTGATTTAAAACTTGCTGCAATATCCGTACTTTCGTCTGCTATTACAATGACTACCATGACTTATATAGGTGTCCCCGTCTCTTCTTCTCAGGCAATAGTAGGTTCAATAATTGCAACTTCTTTAATAGAAGGTACAGTAAAATGGGGGATACTCTCAAAGCTTTTTCTTGCGTGGTTTTTTACACCAATTGGTGGTATTTTCTTTAGTTATATCTCATATAAAATCTTTGCAAGACCGTTTAATAAAATAAAATCCATTTATGTAAAGGAAAAAGTTATATTTTTTGCGACATTAATAATAGGGGCATATGGTGCATATTCACTTGGTGCAAACAATGTTGCAAATATCACAGGAGTATTTGCAAATGCCATTGGAGTTAAAAATGCCGCACTATTAGGTGGTATAAGTATAGCATTGGGTGTTTTAACGTATAGCTACAAGGTAATGTACACAGTGGGTACACAAATAATAGAGCTTGATTATTATTCCTCTGCAATTGCAGTATTGGGTGAATCCATTACCGTATGGATTTACGCACTACTTGGTATACCCGTTTCAACATCACAAGCAATAGTAGGGGCAGTTATAGGTGCAGGATATGCAAAGGGCTCGAGAATTTCAAGTAAAAAAATTATCTTCAAAATAGTTAGTGCTTGGATTAATACCCCTGTAATTGCAGGGGCTATAACTTTTCTGATATACTATTTAATGAGACTGGTATAAAAGGAGGAAAATAATATGAGTCTATTTTTTGGTAAAAAAGAGCAACTAGTAATTGAGTTATTTGAAAGTCATTTGGATTCCGTAGAAGATACCATAAAAAAATTGGTAGAACTTGTAAAGGAAAATGATATAGAAAAACGAAAGGAACTTGCCGAGGAAGTTAGAAAAATAGAATCACAGACAGATCAAATTAGAAGAAAAGCAGAACTTGAAATGTATTCAGGTGCATTTCTTCCAAACTTTAGGGGGGACCTTTTGGGTACCATTGAAGCATTAGATAGAATTGCAAACAAAGCAGAATCAGTAGCAGATGAGATAGATCTACAAAATCTAGTAATCCCACAAGAAATTAGAGAAAATATTATAGATCTCGTTGAAACATCTCTTGAAACCTATAAAGCCTTAAAAAAAGCCGCAAAAAAGATGTTTAAAGATTTTGATAAAGCAAGTGAGATGATAATAGAAACGGAAAAGTTCGAACATAAAACAGATGATATAGAAAGGGAAACAATAAGAAAGATATTTAATCTTGATATATCACTTGCGGAAAAAATACAATTAAAAAAACTAGTACACAGAATAGCTGACATATCCGATACTTCAGAAGATGTCTCAGATAGAATCCAAATAATACTTTACAAAAGAAAAGTATGAAAACGAAAACTCGCATTTGAGGAGTAAAATTGATTAGTAAAAAAAACATTACAAAAGAAATTTTATCTTTAAAAGAAAATATCAAAGAACATTGTAAAATTTTCCATATAGAAAAAAATGAAGTATTACACTCACCACATGAAAAATTAGAACAAATAAGTGTTGTTTTAAATGGAAGACTAAAAGTTGTAAAATTTACATCAGAAGGAAATGAACAAGTTGTAAAATATATAAGCGAAAACGAAAGCTTTGGCGAAGGGCTAATATTTGCTGGTGAATTTTATCCATCCTTTATAATCTCCGAAAAGAAATCAGAAATAATGGAAATCTCTAAGGAAGGAATTTTATTTTTGTTAAAAAATAACGAAGAATTCCTTATTACTTATTTGAATGAAATATCAAGAAAAATGGTAAATTTATCAAATGTAATAGATATACTCATTATTAAATCTATAAAAGAACGGATAATAAAGTACTTCTCACTACTACATAAAACTCAAAACAGTGATGTAATATTTTTTAAATCAAAACAAAAAATAGCAAATGATATCGGTAGCGTAAGAGAAGTTGTCTCAAAAAAGATTAAAGAATTAGAAAACGAGGGGATAATAAAGATAATAGATAAAAATCATATCAAAATCATAAATAAAAAGCTCTTTAGATAAAACCGTGATTTCAATCACGGTTTTATTTTTTTGTGTAAAATATAATAAAATTAGAAAAATTTATCAAAAGGAGTGATCTAATGAATACGATAATTTTGATTATTCTAGCAGTATTATTTTTGTCATGGTCAACATTTAAAAGTAGAGAAAAAACAAAAGAAAGCCTTATCTTATCAAAAAATCTTCTTATAAAGACATTTATCGAAATAATAGGAGTTATGGCATTAGTTGGTCTAGTTTTGGCAATATTACCACCAGAACTCATAAAGCAACTACTTGGAAATTCAAATGAATTTTTAAGCACGCTTTATGGAGCAATTATAGGGGCCTTAACTATAATCCCCGCTTTTATAGCCTTTCCACTATCCAAATCACTTTATCAAAGTGGTGCTAACTTAACGGCAATCGCTGCATTCATAACCACACTAACAATGGTAGGTTTTGCAACTATACCAATAGAAACAAAGTATTTTGGAAAAAAATTTACACTACATAGGTTATGGTTAAGTTTTGTTGCTGCAATATTAATAGCTTCAGGTATGGCGGTGATATTGTGATTAAATTAATAAAAAACAACAAATTAATATTTATTAGTATAGTTCTCTATACTATAGCATTTTTTGTAAAACCATCGATATTTTACAAAGGTTTGGAAATGACAAAAGGATTTCTTATAGAAATGCTAGAAGTTATGCCACCCATTCTTATAATATCTTCACTAATAACAGTATGGGTACCTTCAGAAATTATAATGAAACACTTTGGAAAAAAATCTGGAATAAAAGGTAAACTCTTATCGATATTTACAGGCGCAATATCGGCAGGTCCAATATACGCGGCTTTTCCCATTGCACAAGCTCTATTTTTCAAAGGGGCAAGTATTGCAAATTTAGTGATAATTATTAGTTCATGGGCAGTAGTTAAAATCGTAATGTTTATGGTCGAATCAAGCTTTCTTGGACTATCTTTTGCATTAACAAGATATATACTAACAATACCTGCTATTTTACTAATGGGATACATTATGGAAAAATTAGTTAAGAGAGAAGATATTTTAAACGAAATTTCAAACAACAATTACACGTACAAAAATATAAGGGAAATATTAAACAATTTACCAAACATGGATTGTGGTGCTTGTGGGTATGCAAATTGCAAAGCTTTCGCAAAAGGAGTTTTAAATAAAGAAGTTACAATCGATGATTGTGTTATCAGAAGAAATGCAAAAAAAATAGCATAAGTCCAGTTCCAAGTGGAACTGGACTTTTAATAATTATTCACCTACTGTAAATTTAACAAATCTTGAAACTTTGATATTTTCTCCTATCTTTGCAATTGCTTCTTTTATCATATCTTCAACTGTCTTTTCTTCATCAAATGCAAATTTTTGTTCGTAAAGACAATTTTCCTCAAAGAATTTGTTTAATTTTCCTTCAATTATTCTTTCGATAACATTTTCTGGTTTTCCAGAATCTTTAAGTTGTTCTCTGTAGATATCCTTTTCCTTTTCGATAACCTCTTGTGGTACTTCTTCTCTTTTTACCCATCTTGGTGACATTGCAGCAATGTGCATTGCTATTTTGTTTCCAAGTTCTTGGAATTCCTCTGTTCTTGCAACAAAGTCTGTTTCACAATTTAATTCCACCAAAACTCCTATTCTTTTGTTAAAATGTACGTAAGATGCAATTATACCTTCTCCTGTTTCCCTTGATGCTTTTTTTGCAGCCTTTGCAATACCTCTCTTTCTTAAGACCTCTATGGCCTTTTCTATATCTCCGTTTGTCTCTTCTAGTGCCTTTTTACACTCCATCATTCCAGCACCAGTTCTATCTCTAAGCTCCTTAACAAGTTTTGCACTAATCATACTTTCTCCTCCTTTATATATTTTTAGAAGATATTTTCCACCCATTCTCATATACCATCAAATACTTTATACCTACCTCTTCCAAAATTTCATACACCTTTTCTATTCCCCTTCCCACATGTTCTACTTTATGGGCATCGGAACCTATTGTAACATATTTTCCACCAAGTTTCTTAAAGAGTTTTAAAATATCAATTGAAGGATTTGGCTCACCATATCTAAAAATACCAGCAGTATTAACTTCGATTGTTTTTCCCTTTTCAAGTACAAGTCTTAACACATCTTCAATAATTGGATAAAGCTTTTTAGAAAAAGGTTCAAAACCCTCAGAAAACCTTCTTGGAAAATCAAGATGCCCTAGTACGTGAAAATCGTCTATTTTCTTTACAAATGTGTATAAATCCAAAAGATACTTCTCATATACCTTTTGTCTATCTTTTTCATCATATTTCTTATGATTTGAGAGAATAACAAAATCAAAATCCTTTAAATCTATATCAATCTTTCCTTTTCCGTCCCATCCAAATTCTACACCTATTGGTAAATTCCTTTTTCTCATCTCTCTTTTATACACTTCCACATCAAATTTAAAACTTTCCTCACCATCCACTGCTTCATAGTGATCCGTTATTATTATACTCAAATTTCCAGCCATACTTAGTATATCATCTATAGAAGATGTGGAATCTGCGGAAAAGTTACTGTGTAAATGGTAATCTATCATTTCTTTCCACCTGCAATATTTACTAACCACTTAAAAATCGGATGAGGCGTTCCCACCTTTGACTTGTATTCTGGATGGTACTGTACACCCAAGAAAAATGGATGATCTTCCAATTCCACAGCCTCAACAAAATCTGATTTTGCAGAAATTGTTAATTTATAACCCTCATTGCCAGGTAATTTAAATATATCTGAAAATGATTCGGCATCAACTTCGTATCTGTGTCTATGTCTTTCGTATATTACTAATTGGTTGCCGTATATTTTGCTCAAAAGTGTGTTTTCTAAAACATTTGTCTTTTGAGCTCCAAGCCTCATAGTACCACCAAGTTTTAAAATTTCTTTTTGAGATTCCATCATATTAACCACGGGATACGGTGTATTTGGATCAAATTCCGTAGAATTCGCCCCTTCGTACCCTCCAACGTTTCTTGCAAATTCAATTGCCATAAGTTGCATACCAAGACATATTCCAAGAATGGGTTTTTTATTCTCACGCGCATACTTTATTGCCTTTATCTTACCTTCTATTCCCCTTCTTCCAAACCCTCCTGGTATAATTAACGCATCAAAACCATCAAGGTAATCTTTTACCTGTTCATCTGTCATATCTTCAAGTTCTTGTGCATCTACAATCACGGGTTTTTGTGCACCCGAAAGGTATATAGATTCAATTATACTTTTGTATGCATCATCTGTACCAAGGTATTTTCCCACAATCCCTATTTTTAAAAGCTCAAATGATTTTGGATAACTCCAAGAAAAATTATCTTCAATATTCAAGTTCAATTTCTCAGAGATAAGATTATGTAAATTTAACGAGTGAAGTACCACTGGTACCTCGTATACATTTGATACATCTGGAAGATTTATCACCCTATTTTTTGGTACACCACTAAACAGAGCTACTTTAAATAAACTATTTGCATCAATGGGCATTTCCGTCCTAACTATTATAGTGTCAGGGTGAATACCTATTTTCCTTAAAAGCTGAACAGATTGCTGAGTGGGTTTGGTCTTAAACTCATTTGTGGTTCTAAGATACGGAACATACGTTACATGTACAAAGTGGAAATTTTCCCTTCCCACTTCAAAGGCAAGTTCTCTTACCGCTTCTAAAAACACTTCACCCTCTATATCTCCAACTGTTCCCCCTATTTCTATTACCAAGAGTTCTCCATCCATTGACTTAATTCTATCTTTAATTTCAGATGTGACGTGAGGTACTATTTGAACGGTGGAACCCAAATACCTTCCATCCCTTTCACGTTGGATAACGGAAAAGTATATCTGCCCCGCCGTAATATTATTTTTTCTTGAAACGTTTATTCCCAAAAATCTTTCATAATGCCCCAAATCAAGATCTGCCTCATAACCATCGTCTGTAACAAATACTTCACCGTGCTGATTTGGATTCATAGTCCCCGCATCTACATTTAAGTATGGATCTATCTTTAATATATTAACATCTATACCACTATCTTTTAAAATCCTGGCAAGAGATGCGGAAAAAATTCCCTTTCCTATTCCACTTAATACACCACCAGTAACCACAATAAATTTTTGAGGCATATTATCCCTCCTTTTAGTAAAATTTTACTATTTTTTGTTATATTTCGTGTTTCTTTAAAGTTACAGCTTTTCTTTTTTTGTGGTATCATATATTTGGAAACGTTCCAAAAACGAAAAGAGGTGAATTTATATGAAAAAATCCATAATTTTGGCAATAGGAAATGAACTAGTTGAGGGAATAATACTAGATACAAACTCAAAATATATATCAAGAAAGTTATTAGATTTCGGATACAAAACTATAGCTATAAAAACACTTCCTGATGACATGAAAATATTGGTAGAAGAAATCGAAAGTTCCTTAAAAAAAGCAGATTTATTAATAACAACTGGAGGTTTAGGTCCTACAGAAGATGATCTAACAAGAGAGGCAGTTTCCAAAGCCCTTGGAAAAAAGCTCGTATTTTCAGATAAAATATACAAAAGCATATTAGAAAAGGTTAAAAAATTTCACAGAGAAGTGCCAGAAAATGTAAAAAAACAAGCATGGGTAATAGAAAGTGCAAAGGTAATAGAAAATCCCGTTGGAACAGCACCTGGACAAATAATTGATAATATAATTATTCTTCCAGGCCCCCCTGTTGAAATGAAACCTATTTTTGAAGAAGCGTTAAACCATATAAAAAAAGGCGAAAAAATATATCAAAGAAGGGTTAAATTTTTGGGTATTCCAGAGGCAGTCTTGGTAGAAAAATACAAAGATATAATATACAAACACGATATCAACGTCGCAACAATGGCAAGCCATATTACAGGTGTGGAATTAAGGTTTACCGGCGAAAGAAAAAAAGTAGATGAAATAGTAAATTTACTTAAGGAAAAATTATCTGATTATATTTACGCATTTGACAACAAAACAATAGAAGAAGTGGTCTTTGAAAAATTGGGAGATAAAACTGTCTCCTTTGCAGAATCTTGTACAGGTGGATTGATTTCCTCAAAGTTTGTCAGTCTACCTGGTGTTTCAAAAGTATTTAAAGGCGCAATTGTAGCATATTCAAATGAAGTAAAGGAAAATGTTTTAAATGTAAGTAAAAATACCCTTAAAACATTTGGAGCTGTAAGTAAAGAATGCGTAATTGAAATGGCACAAGGGGTATGTAAGATTCTAAATAGCGATTATTCTGTCTCGGTGTCCGGTATAGCAGGACCCACAGGTGGTACCAAGGAAAAACCCGTAGGGACTGTTTGGATTTGTGCCTACGATAGACAAAAAGATGTTTATCTTGCAAAAAATTTTCTCTTTAGGGGAAATAGACAAATAATAAGGGAAAAATCTTCACTCTATGCATTAAATCTACTAAGGAGGATTATAGAATGAAAAAGAAAAATATTACCATAAAAGATGTGGCAAAAAAAGCAGGTGTTGGTGTGGGAACTGTTTCACGGGTTATAAATAACAGTCCGCACGTTAACCCAAGAACTAAAGAACACGTATTAAAAATTATACAGGAAATGGGTTACATGCCAAATCCCCATGCAAGAAGGCTTTCAAGTGGACACACAAAGATAATAACCACTATCTTTCCACAGATGGTTGGTGAATTTCATCAACTTTTGCTTTCTGGAATAGATGAAGTATTTGAAAAAGAAGGATATACTTCCTTTGTATATCCACTTTACAGTGAAAATAGATATAAATTTGTAAGGGAAAGCTCTGATTTTGTGCTCGGTACTGACGGAGTAATAATTGATGCACTAAACGTTGACAAGCTCTTAAAACAGTATATCCCAAAAAATGTACCCGTTGTTTCGGTGGAATTTGATTCGCAAAAGTACGATTCTGTAATATTGGATAACTTCTACGGTGGAATGATAGCAGGAGACTATCTATCTAATTTTGAAGGTGATTTATTTATAGTAACACACGATAGAAAAACAAAATTAGAAAGTACCGTCTTTGAAGAAAGGGTAAGTGGATTTATCGAATCAATAGAAAGAAAAGGAAGAAAAGTAGAAAAAATATTTAAAATAGATCTTGACTGGCTTGAAGCAATTAAAGTTGCAAAAGCTGTTTTTACCATTTCAAAAAAACCCATTATATTTGCAACAACAGATTACTTTGCATTCCCGGTAATAGAATTTGCAAGGATAAAAGGACTTGAACCTAAAAAAGACTTTTTCCTCTGTGGATTTGATAACCTTACTTTATCCAGCATATTAAATATTACCACCATAAAACAGCCTATAAAGAAAATGGGGAAAACTGCAGGTGAAATGTTATTAAGAAAAATAAAGGGGTATAACAGAAAAAGACAAACAATTGCCTTTAAACCGGAATTAATAGAAAGAAATACATAAGGAGGAATATTATGAAAAAAGGTGATTTTATTTGGATATTTACATTTCTTCTAATAATTTTTCTTTTAATCTCTCTCCATGACTATTATATAGCTTTAAATAGATCCCATCCATACTTTATGGGATTTTTAAAGGTATCCATACTTGCAACAATGGGAGAAATACTATCTTTGAGATTACAAAGAAAAAGATATACAAAACCATACGGATTAATATACAGATTTATTATATGGGGATTTCTAGGTATGTGTTTTGTACTTGTATTTGAATTATTCTCAAGTGGCACGTATAATGTTATGGAAAAAGGACTTCTTCCAGGAAAAAATAGATTCTTTCACGCATTTTTTACCAGCACGTTGATGAACCTTATATTTGCCCCAACTTTTATGGCATTTCATAGAATAACTGATACCTACATAGACTTGGGAAAGGGAAAAATAAAAGGGATACTTTCCGTAAAATTTAGTGATGTTATAAATACAATTGACTGGAATAAATTTTTTGGTTTTGTTGTTCTAAAAACCATACCGTTCTTTTGGATTCCAGCCCATACTATTACGTTCTTACTACCAGCAGAATATAGAGTATTAACAGCTGCAATGCTCTCTATTGCACTGGGAGTGTTGTTATCCATACGAAAGGGGTAATACTGTGCTTAAATTGAAACCCATGCATTTTATAGATTTTATAGATGCACCTGTTGAAAAGGTATACAAAACGTTTGTAAATGAAAACGGATGGGATCCATGGTTTACAGATGGCATGAAAATGGAATTAAAAGACGGTGGAAATATATTCTTTAGATGGGAAAGATTAACAGGTGAAGAGGTTATTGATAGGGGATACACTATTGAAATAATCCCAAACAAGTTATGGGAATTCTGGTGGTACGAATACGAAGACGGATTTAGATCAAAAGTTACTATAAAGTTTCAAAAGAACTTAGACGGTGGAACTTGGATAAGTATAACGGATAATACCATCGTTAAAAACTTAGAAGAAATAGACATTAGATACGGCTGTGCATTTGGTTGGGGACAGATGCTCATACTCGCAAAGGCATATATAGAACAAAATATAATACTATTTCGGTAAGTATTTTGGAAAGTTTATATACTATATATAGTTCTTTGGAAAGATTTATATACTATATATTGATTTCTAACCACATGGTAAGAAATTTACCTTCCAATTTGCAAAATTTCTTACCACTAAAAATCTCACAAACAATCGTCTTTTACTGTATATAACAAGAGAAACGAAAACTTACCACCCAAAATCTCATTTTTTAAGTATTTATCTTCTTTTTACCAAAGACTGGTAACTTACCATTTAGAAAATTGGAAAGTTACAAATTAAGAAATAGCAACAATTTACAAGCCTTTTTTTTAATAACTTTCCAATTTTCACCCTCTATATTATTATTATTAATAAGAAAATATAAAGAAAGGATGAAACAGATGTTTGAAAAAGAACTTGATGAAGAACAGTATAAAGCGGTAACAAAATCACAAGGAAGAACATTGGTAATAGCAGGACCTGGCAGTGGTAAGACAAGGGTAATTACATACAAAATAGCATACCTTATAAACTCCGGTGTAAAACCACAGGAGATAATGCTTGTTACATTTACAAAAGCAGCTGCAAAAGAAATGCTACAAAGGGCCAAAGTAGTTTCAAAATCAAATCTAGAAGGTATTACGGCAGGTACGTTCCATCACGTATGTAACCTATTTCTTAGAAGATATGGAAGCACAATTGGACTAAAACCAAACTTTACCATCCTAGATAGTGAAGATGCAAAAGATTTAATGGAAAGCATCAGAAGTCAATTAATACCAAAATCCGAAAGAAAAACAGTACCAACTGCAAAACAACTCATCTCAATATACTCGTATATGAACAATACACTTTCATCGCTAAAAGAAGCAATAACAAGATACAACCCAAGATTCCTAGAACAAGAACATACAATAGAACAAATATTAATAAAATACCAACAAGAAAAACAAGCTCAAAATTCTGTAGATTATGACGATCTTCTAATCCACACACTCCACATACTTTCAACAAGTAAAAGCATCAGATTAAGAGAATCGGAAAGATACAAGTGGATACTCGTTGATGAATTTCAAGACACCAATATAGTACAATTCAAAATAGTAGAACTACTATCAACTGTACACAAGAATCTAATAGTTGTTGGAGATGATGCACAAAGCATTTATTCATTTAGAGGTGCAAGGTTTGAAAATGTACTTGATTTTCAAAAAGAAGCAGAAACATTCAAAATCCAAACAAATTACAGAAGTTCACAAGAAATAGTCAATTTTATAAATAAAATGCTTCCAAAAAAATCTATAAAGAAAACATTACGCGCAAAAAGAAGTACGGGTATAAAACCATTCGTAGTACAAGTATTTGACCATTACGATGAAGCAGACTTTGTTGCAAATGAAATTGTAAACTTTCAACATAACGGAATATCTCTAAATGATATCGCAGTGCTATACAGAGCACACGCACATTCCCTTGAGCTTCAACTTGAACTTTCAAAACATAACATTCCATTTAAGTTATACTCTGGTTTACGATTTACCGAAACAGCACACGTAAAAGATTGCATGGCATTTCTAAAGACCACGGTAAATCCTGAAGAAAAAATTTCATGGATACGGCTCCTAAAACTTGTAAATGGCATAGGAAATATAAAGGCAAATAACTATGCAGAAGAAATTTCAAAAAGAGGATATAGCGCATTAGACGAGATAAAAGAAAAAAGTTCCGATTTTAAAAAACTAAGGGAAACTATTAAAAACACACTAACTGTGGAAAATCCAGGTGAAAGAATAAAGATATTTTACATAGACTTTTATCACAAAAAAATGGAAGAAAAATTTGAAGATTACAAGGATAGAAGAGAGGATATAGAACGCCTTATAGAAATGGCATCATTTTACAAAAATACCGAAAACTTTATCGGTGATATATTAATAAGTGAAAGCTATGAAATGAGAAACGAAGACAACGAAAAAGAAAAGGTAACACTTACCACTATTCACCAGGCAAAAGGACTTGAATGGAAAGTAGTTTTTATTTTAAGTGTTAACCCAGGTGATTTTCCACATATAATGAGTTTGCGCGAAAATAACATAGATGAAGAAGAAAGACTATTTTATGTTGCAATAACACGTGCAAAAGATCATCTATACATAATTCACAGTGTAGGAGGCTCATCTAGAATATTCTACGGAAATGATTATCTAATGAGACGTGGAAAAAGCTTTATAGACGAGATTCCATTTCATCTTGTCGAACACCTTGAATATGGAGTTGAAAAATGATATACATAGGAACAAGTGGTTTTCAATTTGATGATTGGATAGGTACAGTATATCCAAAAGATATTAAAAAAGCACAGATGTTAAATTATTACATTGGAAAGTACACATTTAATACAGTGGAATTAAACTACACGTATTATAGAATGCCAAAATACAAAGGCATTGTATCTCTTTTAAGAAAAACTCCAAGAAATTTTATATTTTCAATAAAACTATACGGCGGAATAACACACGAAAAAGATTTAGAACTTGTGGATAAATTTTTGCAAGAAACCTGTGAAATGGAAAACGAAAATAGATTGATAGGTTATCTTGCACAATTTCCGTTTTCATTCAAGAAAAATCCGGAAAATGAAGGGTATTTGTATAAACTTTCAAAAAAGATAAAAAATTTGTTTGTTGAGTTTAGACATATATCTTGGGTGGATTTTAAAACAAAAGATTTTGAAATAATAACAATTGATCAACCACAGTTAAAGGATTTCTATCCATTTAAGATAAATGCAAATGAGAAATTATACGTTAGACTCCATGGAAGAAATAAAAAGTGGTTTGAAGGAGATGTTAAAACAAGGTATAATTACAATTACAAAAGAAAAGAACTTTTGGAAATTTATGAAAAAATAAAGGATTTTAAAGGAGAAAAGTATATTTACTTTAATAACTGCTATCGTGGATACGCGCTTTTAAACGCAATGGATTTTAGGGAAATAATTGGTGGTGGAAAACTTGAAATTTTTTGAACACAAAGAAAAAGACAATAGTCAAATTAGTTGGGAAGGTGAAAAAAAGTTTATAGATGCCCTAAAAAAGGGAGAAGAATGGGCATACAGAAGGTTATACAGAGAATATGCACCAAAGATTGGATCCTTTGCCAAAACGTATTTTGGGACAGATGATGTGGATGATATAGTACAGGAAGTCATGTTGAGGATATTTAAAGGAATAAAAAAGTTTAAAGGAAACTCTTCACTTTCTACTTGGATATATAAAATAACGTTAAATGTATGTAACACGTACTATGAAAAATTCAAAAAGAAAAGTGAAAAAGTTTTCAGTGTAGAAAACGATGAAGAAGATATAGAAGCAGATATTCCAGATAAAGAAAAAGATGTGCAAAAAGAAGTAGAATCGGAATTGTTATACGAAAAAATTAATAAAGTGCTAGAAAAGCTCCCAGAAAATGAGAGAATATTAATAAAACTTAGGGATATAGATGAAATGTCTTACCTTGAAATAGCGGATATCCTAAGCATACCTGAAGGCACTGTAAAGAGCAGACTTCATAATGCCAGGAAAAAATTTAAAAAGATTCTTAAGGAGGAAGGTATAGTATGACCGAGGAAAAATATGGTAAGGTTATAGAACTATTAAAACAAACCACTTGCTATAAACCGGGAGATATTTTGGAAGAAAAGGTAATTAATAATATCAAAAAAAAGAAAAGATTTTCTATGTTGTACAAATCGATAATTTTGATAGCGGGAATTAGTATAATCTCTTTAGTCTACATGGGAATTGACAAACCCAAAAATGAGGTTTTTACACAAAATAACACCACACCTGTATTGAAAGAGTTTGAACCAATTTATGATATAACATTGGTAAGCGATGGATTTTGAGAGGTGAAATAGTGAAAAAATTTTTTCTTTTTTTCTTGATATTTATTTCTACATACATTTTCCCACAATCTTATCATGCGTTTAGATTGATATTTGAATACTACAAAGATCAACTTCAAATGGTAAGATATGAGGAAGTTTTCTGTGAGGACGGCAACAAAATAGTCTTTGTAAAGGTTCCAAAAAAGGTAACGTGGGTAAAGTTAAATGGGAAATTTTACATTGGAAATGGAAAATTAAAACTTTCACCACCTATAAATGACTTGGAGGATGTGTTTTATAAGTATCTTGATGCACATAAACTTTCAGGGGATTTTAATGGGGAGATTACAATTGTAGAAAAATTATTCACAATAAAAGCGGTAAAAACAAATGGAATGCTTACAAAAATTGTTAGAAAGTTTAGTAATATTTTAACTGAGATGCACTTTATCTACCTTCCAACTACAAAGACTTTTGAAGATATTTTATCTTCTTTAAAATTGTCTAATGAGAGTGATTTGCCTCCTAAAATATACAGTATTTTAAATAAATTTTTGTGGTTTACACCAAAGATTTCAAAAGATAATCTTGAGATTTATGCAATAGACAAAAATGGCGAGGAAGTTATCCTTGAAATTTCGAAAAAATACGGGGAATTTAAGATAGATTCGTTTTATTTAACTATAAAAAAATCAAGTGAAGAGACAAGAGAGGAAATAAAAAATGAAATCAGCCGTGTTAATTGATGGATATGTGGATGAACCCGCTGTTTTAGGAGTTCCACCATATATAAGCACATATGCCCGCTATATAGCGGGTACTTTGTTGTTAAAGGGGTTTGAAGTAACATACACTACTATAGACCAAATAAGAGAAAAAGATGATTGGCAAAATTTCAACGATTATGATGTTATGGTTATTTTATCCTCCGTTACAGTTCCTGGAAAGTACATCGGTGGAACACCAATAACGATAGATGAAATCGAAAAGCTATTTGATCTAAACAAAAAGCCTTTTAGAATTTTAACAGGTGCAATTGTGAAATTTTTGAAAAGTACAAAAGCAGATGATGTAGCTGAAGATTTTTTAAAGTATGCATTTGAAAATGTAAGCTACGAAATAATTAGGAAAGTTTCTATAGAAGGTGCACAGATTGTAAAACAACATCCGAGATATCCAGACGTTATCTGTGAAATTGAAGTTTCATTGGGATGTGAAAGAAAAACGTATTGTACTTTTTGCAGTGAGCCAATTTTACACCCAATTTTTTCATCAAGACCTGTAAAAGATATAGTAGATGAAGTTGAAGCAATTTATAAATGTGGAGTAAGGGCTTTTAGGCTAGGTAGAAGTGCAAATATACTTGCGTACGGATTTGACAAAAATTCATCAAAAATTAATATTTCATTAATAGATGAGTTGTACAATGGAATTAGAGATGTAGCACCTGAGTTGGAAGTATTGCATACAGACAATGCAAACCCGGGATTTATAGCAAAATATTATCCAGAAAGTGTCAGGGCAATAGAAATAATTGTAAATTACAACACACCAGGTGATATTTTTTCGTTTGGAATTGAAAGTTTTGACGAAGATGTAAGAAAGAAGAATAATATCCAAGGAAGTGTAGATGATATAGATTTTGCAATAAGACTTGTAAACGAGGTTGGTGGAAAAAGGGTGGAAGGCGTACCAAAACTTTTGCCAGGATTAAATTTTATATTTGGTTTATACGGTGAAACAAAAAAGTCCTATGAGATATTGTACAAAAAATTAAAAGAATATTTAAATGATAATGTATTGATAAGAAGGATAAATTTAAGGCAACTTTATTTGGTACCAAATACGCCTATGTGGTATTTGAGCAAGAGAAAGCATCTTAAGGTAAATAAAAAGTTATTTAACCACTATAAATATCTAATTAGAAGAGAAATAGATGCCCCTATGCTAAAAAAAGTATTTCCAAAAGGAACTATCATTCGAAATGTAATTTCTGAATTTAGAGAGGGAAATATAACGTTTGCAAGACCTCTTGGCACTTATCCTATTTTGATAGGGGTTATAGGAAATTTTGAAGGAAAATCAGATGTTTATGTGGTAGATCACGGAAGAAGGTCCATTACGGCAATTGAAATGGAAAGAAAAGTAGGCGATTACTCAATTAATGAGCTTACAAAAATTCCGGGGATAGGAAAATCAACTGCACAAATGTTAAGAGAAAAATTTTTCAACCAGCCTTTATGGAAAGTATTGGAGGGACAAGTTGATTAAATCGTATTTTGACCTTTTGACATCGAAAATTTTACTGGAAACAACAGTAGAAGTTTTAAAAAATGAAAGTGTGGATAAATTTTTCCACAAGTTAGCGGATAAATCATTACCCATTTTAAAATTTGACGCATGGTCTGTTTTGGAAGTTGAGGATAAAGAAAGGGTAAAATTTGTTGCTGTATCTGATTTTTACCGAAGGTTTGATGTTGAAAAAATTGAAAAAAAACTTTCTTTTCAAGACTTTGCATTGTATAATGTAGTTTTAAATACCAAGAGGTGGAAATATATAAAAGACGTTTCAAAGACAAGGGCTTGGGTACCAAATAATAGGATTTCTTCTTGGATAGGGATTCCATTGCTTTTTGATTCTAAAGTATATGGTGTTTTAAGTTTGGATTATTTTAAGATAAAAAGACTTGGACTAAAAGAAAAACTATTTTTGGATAATTTTCAAAGAAATTTTTCAAAAATTGCATCTGATTTTAGACAGCTTAAGGAACTATTCTATCAAAAATATATTGATCAACTTACAAGTTTAAAAAACAGACACTTTATAGAAGAATTTTTTGAAAACAATAAAGAAAGGGTTGGATTAATTTTTTGTGATTTAAATAAATTTAAATCAATAAATGATACATATGGTCATAGATTTGGAGATGAAGTTATAAAGGTCGTGGCAAAGAGATTAAAAAATGTATTAAAATCCACTGATCAGGTTGTAAGATACGGAGGAGATGAGTTTATAATCATAACGAAAAATGTGGATAAAATACATATAATAATAAATAGGATTAAGAATATAATTAAAAAATATGATATAATTATCGATGGGAAGAAAGTGAATTTGGGAATTTCTTGTGGATATGCAATCTTTCCAGATGATGGAACGGATCTTTGGGAAATACTACATATTGCTGATCTTAGGATGTATGAAGAAAAAAAAGGAGTAAAAGATGAAGATTCTTTTTAATACGATAAATCTAGTTCCAAATTTTGGTGTACATTCTCTTCAAGTAGCTTTTCTATCATCTGAGATTTCAAAATTGCTTTCCCTTGATTATAAAAAGGCGTTTATAACAGGTTATATACATGATATTGGGGTTTTAATTCCCCATGAAGGTTTTGTTTTGGATGATATCAACTCATCGTATCTTTTACTCCATGATGTATCAAGTCTTAATGAGCTTACGAGAATGCATACTATAATAGGAAGTTTTATAATAAGCCAGATAAATTCACTAAAAGAATATTCGGATATCATCCTAAAGCACCATGCTGTTCCAAAGTTTTTGGATGAAAAATTTAGAGATGATATCTATGCGAATATTATTTCAATATCTGAAGAAATATCAAAGTACCATTTTATTAACGATGATGTGGATTACGACGATCTCTTTTTTCCAATTTTATCCATAAAAAATAGATTTTTTAAAGAAGTTTTTGATGCAGCTGTAGAATGCATAAAAAAAGAGTACGTGATGTGGATATTGGATGATATAAAACATAGCATATTAAAGGAGAAGTTAATCCAAGAATTTATAGATATAAGAAAAGACCAAGATTTCTTAATTGAATTAGGAATTTTAATTTCATTTATAGTAGATGTAAAGAGCAAATTTACAAAAGATCACTCATGGAGAGTTGCAACGGTAGCACGTGAAATGGCAAGTGTAGCTTCATTGGATAAAGACTCCATGTTTTTAGCGGGATTGTACCATGATATTGGAAAGATAACAACGCCTATAAGTATTTTAGAAAAAAAGGGAAAGTTAACGGAAAGCGAGATAAAGATAATGAAAAAACACGTGTATTACTCTATGATTATCCTACACGATTATTTGAATGAAAGCTGGTATTTACCCGCTGTAAGACATCAGGAAAGGTGTGATGGAACGGGATATCCGCTTAGGTTAATTTCTGATAATATGGAGTTTGAAGATAAAATACTTCAGGTAGCAGATTATTTTTCTGCATTGCTTGAAGATAGGCCATATAGGGAAGGTTTTAGCACTAAAAAGGCTTTTGAAATAACCTATGAGACGGCGAAAAAAGGTACATTGTCTGTTGAAGCTGTGGATGTTTTAAACGAAGTGTTGAAGAAAGATATGGATTTTAAAAATATTCCATATATTTCAGATGTGCAAAAAAACATTGATCAGTTTATAAATGGTATAACCATTTAAGGGGGGAGTGTGTGAGGTTTTTGGTAATTTCCGATTTACATATTCCCACAAGAAACAGGGAAATACACCCAAAGATTGTTGATCTTTCTAAAAGCTGTGATGGTATTTTTGCATTGGGTGATTTTGTTGATTTAAATACAGTTTTGTATTTGCAATCTTTAAATAGGAATTTTTATGCTGTGTTTGGCAACATGGATGATTATGACGTAAAAGATTATCTTCCCGCACAAAGGATAGTAAAGATAGGAAGGTATATCATTGGACTTACACATGGAAGCGGTTCACATACAAGAATTCCAGAAAGAATAGTAAATTGGTTTGATGACGATGTGGATGTAATATTATTTGGACACAGCCATGTACCTGAAGATAGAATTTTTCGTGGAAAGCGTTTCATAAATCCCGGGACAGCTATGGAAACATACGGTATAATGGAGATTAATGAGAAGTTAAAATTTGAAGTATTTAAGGAGGATTAAGGATGATAGGTTACGAAATTTATATCCGCTCTTTTTACGATTACAATAGTGATGGTATGGGAGATTTCAAAGGACTTTCACAAAAGGTATCTTATTTAAAAGACTTAGGTATAGACCTTGTTTGGATAATGCCGCATTTTAGAGCACCAAGTTATCATGGATATGATATAATTAATTTTTTTGATACAAATATTTCGTATGGAACACTAGAAGAATTCAAAAAAATGGTAGATGTTTTACATGAAAATGGTATAAGAGTTGTTATTGATTTACCTTTAAATCACGTTTCTTCAAGGCATCCTTGGTTTAAAGCAGCGCTTGAAAATGATCCAAAATATAAAAATTATTTTCTTTGGGCAGATGAAGATGTAGATTTAAACGAAAAAAGGCCTTGGGATAATGAGGTGATTTGGCATCCATACAAAGGAAAGTGGTATTATGGAGTATTTGGGGGAGCATCTCCCGATTTAAACTATGAAAATGAAGAAGTTGTAGAAGAAGCGCTAAAAATTGTGGAGTTTTGGTTAAAAGTGGGGGTAGATGGTTTTAGATTTGATGCGGCAAAGCATATTTACGATTATGATACTGTAAACAAGAGATTTCACTACAACCATGAGAAAAATATTGCTTTTTGGAAGAAAATAATGGATAAAGCAAGGAGTATAAAAAATAATGTATTTGCCGTAACTGAAGTGTGGGATTCCCCAGAAATAGTTATGGAATATGCAAAAACAATAGGATGTTCATTTAATTTTTACTTTACAGAGGCTATAAAGGAATCTATGACAAATGGAAATACACATAAAATATGGGATTGTTTTTCAAGGACTTTAACGGATAATAGAGGGTTGTATATCCCTTCAAATTTTTCCGGAAATCACGATATGACACGACTTGCATCCGTTATAAAATCAGAAGAACAGAGAAAGGTGTTCTTTGCAATGCTTCTAACGACACCTGGTATACCATTTATTTACTATGGTGATGAATTGGGAATGAAAGGCGTTTTTGATCCATACTTTACCGAAAACGTAATAGAACCTATGCCTTGGTATGCTTCACTTTCAGGTGAAGGACAAACTTTATGGAAATCTATAGGTTTTAATTATGCATTTACAGGTGTTTCTGTTGAGGAGCAATCAAAGAGAGAAGGTAGTTTACTTAACGCCGTAAAACAATGGATAAGGTTTAGAAAGGAAAACACTTGGATGGTAAATTCATGGATAGTGGATTTAAAAACAAGTGAGTTTGTTGTAGCGTATACCATTACAAATGGAGAAAAGTCCTTTAGAATATATCACAATATAGCAGGGCACGAAGAGCAATTTGAGGGAATTCATCTAAAACCATTTGAGTCGAGGGTACTTTAATGGCAAAGATAAAGAAACTTGACAAAAACGTAATTTCCAAAATAGCAGCGGGAGAGGTTGTAGCAGGACCATTTTCAGTTGTAAAAGAACTCGTGGAAAATGCATTGGATGCCGATGCAAAAAAAATAGAAGTAGAGCTCCAAAACGGTGGAAAAAGTTATATAAAAGTAAAAGACAATGGAGAAGGTATGTCAAAAGATGACCTTCTCCTTTCTGTTGAAGAACACACAACTAGCAAAATAAAAGATTTTGAAGATATATACACTTTGTATACATTTGGATTTAGAGGTGAGGCGCTATCTTCTATATCAAAGGTAAGTAGAGTTGTAATTACTTCAAATAACGGAAAGGAATCTCATAGACTTGAAGTTATAGGAGGGAAAATAAAGAAGATAGAAGAATTTCCCACTATTGAGCGAGGAACAACTGTTGAGGTGCTTGATTTGTTTTTTAATGTACCTGCAAGGAGAAAATTTTTAAAATCTTCAGCTGTTGAAAAAAGGCGTGTTATAGAATTTGTGGAAAAGTTTTTGCTGAGCAACCCTGAAGTTTCCTTTACTCTAAAGTCCGATGGTGATGTTTTGTACAATGCAGAATCTTCCAGTTTGGAAGAAAGATTTAAGTTGATATTTCCAGAGGTAAGAGAATTTACAAATATTAACGGGAAATTTGTAAATGGTATTATCTCATCTCCCAATTATTACAGAAAAAATCGTACAGGGCAAATCTTTTTTGTACAAAAAAGATTTGTAGTAGATAAAATGCTTTATTATGTATTTGAAAATGGATATGGAGAATCCTTGGTAAATCACCCATATGGTGTGTTGTTTATAGATTTACCACCAAAATATGTAGATGTGAACGTACACCCACAAAAACTTGAGGTAAAGTTTTCAGATCCCAATGCGATTTATTCGGATATAATAAGAACTGTTAGAAATGCACTGAAAAAATTTATATCAAAGAAGATATTTGTAAGTGATAAAAAATTTGAAGTTAAAGAAAGGCATCTTAACTACATTAATAGGCAAAAGGTAGAAAATGAAATTTCAAAAAATCAAATTTTTCAGACTTTGTTTGATATAGAGAGAAAAAATTTGGAGGTAAAAAGAGATGTTATTATTTTAAGGAAAAGGTATGTTTTGTTTGAATCTGAAGATGGTATCTATATAATGGATTTTCACGCAGCGCATGAGAGAATATTGTATGAAGATATATTAAAAAAATTAAATGAAAAAGTAGATGTGTTGGATTTAATGATACCTATTGAAGTAAAATTTGGAAAGAGTTTTTTAAGCATCGCAAGCGAGAGGAAAAAGGATTTTGAAAAGTTTGGATTTGATATAAAAATAGAAGATGATAGTATAAAGATCCTTTCTGTTCCGTCGTTTATTAAACCTTCAAATGTTGAAGAAGTATTAAGGGAAATATTGGATGAATTTAGATTACCTGGGGATAGCCCCAAAAATATGAAACACATTATTGCAGACAAAGCGTGTAAAAGTGCTGTAAAGACAGGATATGATATTACTGAAAGTGAGGCAAAAAAGCTAGTTGAGGAAGTTTTAAAAAGGGGACTGACTACTTGTCCCCATGGAAGACCTCTTTTTTTAAAATTAACTTTTCATGAACTTGATAGTTATTTTGAGAGGATTTAGCTTTTTCCATATCAAAAGTTTTACCAAGTGAAAGTACCAGTCCTAATTCAATGGGAAGCCCTTTTTTGACTATTTTTTCAACCACTATTTTTATGTTGTACTCTACAAACTTAAATCTGTAACTTACCACTCCATTTTCTATTTCCAAAATTAAATACGTAGCACCTGGTTTTCCATTCTTTGTTCTTCCCACACTTCCCGGGTTTAAAATAATTTTTCCACAAAGATATTTTGCCATTGTAATGTGTGTATGGCCTGTGATTATTATATCTTCATTTGTAGATTGTATAATTAGCTTTAACCTTTCTGGAGAAATATCAGGTCTTACGTATTCTAAAAGGTGGTTTAGCGGACTTCCGTGTACTAGCAAAATTTTTACATTTTCTACTTCTAAAGAAAGCTTCTGTGGAAGGTTTTTCAAAAATTCTTTATTTTTGTCACTGGTATTCTTTATTGTCCATGAAAGAGATATATCACCTATTTCTGTTTCCCTGCCAGGATTATATGAACAACCACAACTGTTTTTTTTATTTCCCACTGCATCGTCGTAATTTCCCATAACAGAGATAATACCTTTTTCCTTAATTAGTTCAACTACCTCGTTTGGATTTGGACCGTATCCTACTAAATCTCCTAAACAATATATTTGATCAACTTTTTCATTTTCGATATCAAATAGTACACTTTTAAGTGCTTCAAGATTTGAATGAATATCTGAGATGAATGCAATTTTTTTCAAAACCTCACTCCTTTTTTTGATATTAATTATATCGTATCATTTGTTTTTATTCTTTTATCCATTTTTCAACTTTTTCCGTATCTATGGTTGCAAGGGCTATGTAATTGTCTGCTCCTCCGTAATAAATATAATATTTATCTTTGTATCTTACCATTGCATCTGAAAAGACAACGTTTGGAACTCCTCCAAAAATCTCCCATTCTTCTTTTGGTTCTAAAATAGGTTCTTGTGATCTTTTAATTATTTTAGTTGGATCATTTAAGTCAAGAAGCATAAATCCCAGTCTGTATATATTTCGTGGAGCTTTTTGTACGCCGTGGTACAAAAGAAGCCAGCCATATTCGGTCTTAATTGGAGGTGCACCTGCACCAATCTTAAGGTTGTCCCAGTGATTTTTTCTTGGAGATGCTATTTTCACGTAGTTTTCCCAATGAATTAAGTCATCTGAAAATGCAAGATAAATATCGGGTTCGATCCTGTGAATAAGTACATATTTTCCGTTTATTTTTTCTGGAAAAAGGGTGGCATCTTTGTTGGGACTTTCAGGGAGTATTGTTCCAAATCTTTCATACGTGATGAAATTTTTTGTTCTTGCCATTGCAACTTTAATACCCGTTGGAGAATATGCAGTGTAATTTATATAGTAGTATCCTTCTAAGAAAGTAATCCTTGGATCTTCAACTCCGTATAATTCTTCTTGTGTTGATGGGCCAAATACATATCTTTCAAGCCTATTCCAGTGGACACCATCTGTGCTAACGGCATAACCTAATCTTGATACCATATCTTCTCCTTGTGCTCTGTAGAGCATATGGAATAATTCTCCATCGAACACTACTGCGGGATTAAAAACAAATCTACTTTCCCATATATGATTTGGATTGGGACCAAATAAAGGATTTTTGGGATGTCTTTCAAGTTTTAATTTCACATATTTCGCCCCTTTCTATATAGAACTTTTTCTCTTGATAAATTTAGTAAATAAAGAAATCATAACAGGATGAGTATCATGACCAATAAGAAGTTCATACATTCTCTTTGCAGCTAAAGACCCCATCTCATCTTTAAAAACCTTCAAAGTAGTTAAGGAAGGTTCAAACTCTTTTGCACTGAGTATATCGTCAAAACCTATTATTGATACGTCTTCTGGTATTTTAAAATTCCTTTTTTTTAATTCTCTAATCACTCTCATTGCGGTGATATCATTTGAAGCAAAAATAGCTTCTGGAATACCGTCTTTTTTTAGCATAAATTCTATTACATCTTCCATGTTATCTTTTACATCATCGTATTCATAATATTTTGGAAGTAAGTTTGCTTGATGCATAGCCGTGGTATATCCTTCGAATCTTCCTTTAAAACCGTATGAGTTCAATGGACCATGTATGTGAAATATTCTTCTAAATCCTTTCTTTATTAAATAATTAGTTGCATAATATGCCCCATCGTACCCATTTGTGACAATACAATTGACTTTTTCTCCTGGAATGTAATGGTCCAGAAGCAAAAAAGGCTTTTTGATATCTTTATAGTATTTTACCGTTTCTTTCGTAGTATCACCACCTACAAGTATATATCCATCACACTCTATATGAGTAAGTAATTTTGTTTTGCAAAATTCAATGCCATATTCTTCCCCTATTTTTTCTAAAAACGTTAAAATAACAGAATAAAATTCTGGAGATATATTTTCCTTTTCCATTTTTATCAATCTGTCACTTTCACAAATTCCTACTTTAAACTTTTTTTTATGCCTTGCAAGTGCAGAAGCAAGAATCTTTGGTTTGTAATTTAATTCTTCAATTGCTTTCCAAACTTTCATTTTGGTTTTTTCTGAGACATTTTCTAAATTGTTTAATACACGAGATACAGTAGCAATAGAAACACCTGCCTTTTTTGCAACATCGTCTATTGTTATCACGAAAAATCCTCCTTTTTTGTAAGCGGTTTTCTATAGTGTATTAAATAGCTTAACACTTTAAGACGTATTTTCAAAATTTAAATATGCATTTTATTTGAAAATTATGCGTAAAAATATAAATTTTTTTTCAAATTATCTATTTTTTTCTTTAAGTATCTATATGTAACCGTTTACATTATTTAAAAAAGCCACCTGTAGGTGGCCTTTTTACACATATGCTGCTAAATCAAATAATCCGTGACCTGAAAGTGTAAATACAATTGTTTTTTCCATTTTTTCTTCTTTTGCTTTTAACGCTTCTTTTATAGCTCCTGCTATTGCATGAGCAGATTCAGGTGCTGGTATTATTCCTTCAACTTTAGCAAAAATTTTTGCAGCTTGAAAAGTTTCGTCTTGATCAAACGCTTCTGCTTCGATTAATCTATTTTTTAAAAGAGCTGAAACGATAGGAGCAGCTCCATGGTATCTTAATCCACCTGCGTGTATTTTGGGTGGTACAAAATCTTTTCCGAGTGTGAACATCTTTAAAAGTGGAGTAAATCCGACACTGTCTCCAAAATCGTATTTATATTTTCCTTTTGTTAAAGTTGGACAACTTTTTGGCTCGCAAGCCAAAAATTTTATGTTTTTTCCGGAGAGTTTTTCCGGTATAAACGGTAATATTGTACCTCCAAAATTTGAACCTCCGCCATGACAACCTATTAAAACATCGGGAATTAAACCTAATTTTTCAAGTTGTTTTTTTATTTCAAGCCCAATTATCGTTTGATGCAAAAGCACATGATTTAATACACTGCCCAGCGCATACTTTGAGTTTTTTTGTTCCAAAACTTTTTCCATTGCCTCACTAATTGCAATTCCAAGTGTTCCAGGATGATTTTCTCCGTATTTTTTTCCAGATGCCGTTAAATTACTTGGTGATGGAACAACTTCTCCATTAAAGAGATTCATTAGTTGTTTTCTGGCAGGTTTTTGCATATAACTTACTCTTACCATGAATACTTTTACTTTCAATCCAAATTTTAATCCCGCATATGAAAGTGCGCTTCCCCATTGACCGGCACCCGTTTCTGTATAAAGGGTTTTAGTACCGGAAATCTTGTTGTAATATACTTGTGCAAGTGCGGTATTTGTCTTATGACTACCTGTAGGACTTACTCCTTCGTATTTGTAGTAAATCTTTGCTGGAGTCTCTAAATATCTTTCGAGAAAAGTTGCTCTGATTAATGGAGTTGGTCTAAAAACATAGTATTCATTTAATACTTTTTCTGGGATTTCAATAAATCTCTTATCTGAAACTTCTTGTTCCAATAACGGTAGTGGGAATGTTTTTAATAGTTTTTCTGGAGTCATTGGTTTGTTTGTTTCTGGATCAAGCGGTGGATCAAGCTTAAACGGTAAATCTGCAAGTACGTTGTACCAACTTTTTGGAAGTTCGTGAAGATGTACATATTCCCTCATTTCTATCCCTCCTTAATATAATAAAAAATGCCGGGCAGATAATGCCCGGCAATTGTCCTCTCAAGTATATTTTTACCACAACAAAGGTGGTGGACAATTGCCACTGTTCCACCACCAAACAAA
This sequence comes from Thermosipho sp. 1244, assembly GCF_018588215.1. NCBI lineage: Bacteria > Thermotogati > Thermotogota > Thermotogae > Thermotogales > Fervidobacteriaceae > Thermosipho > Thermosipho sp. 1244. The sequence goes on along the minus strand of NZ_LNGA01000003.1, from coordinate 519 downwards.
GTTTTCACTTTTAAAATAGGTAAAATATTCTTTTGTCGATAATTTTTTCATAATATCACCAACTATTAATTTTTTCTTTCCATTATTTTAATATAAAGAAGCGATATTGTCAATTAATTTTGGGAGTGTTTCAAAAATAAGAGGAAGTGGTTCAAAAATAAAAGGGGAGATGATATAATCTCCCCTGATATGAGAAGAACTAACATAAAGAAAATACTCAAACTTGTTAAAAAATTTTACAACAATATTTTACCACAACTTCCTCAAAAATCTACCTCCAAAGGTAGACCTAAGAAATACCCAGACGCACTAATTCTTTCCTTAGCAGTTTTAAAAGAACTGTTTGCTCTTTCGTTTAGAGAGACATTAGAAATGGGTGCATTATACTTTAAGAGAGTTCCATCTCTTAGAGATTTTCATTACAGACTTCTTCAGTTAGAAGAAGTTATAAAACTTCTTATAAAATTCATTCACGACGAACTTCAAGAAGATATACAAAGTGTTATTGTAGATGGTACA
>NZ_LNGA01000002.1:0-33336 GCF_018588215.1 Thermosipho sp. 1244 | reverse complement strand
AAAAGAAAAAAGATATTATGAAAAGTACAAAGAAAGATGCAAAGAGATATACATAATAGGAGTGGAATTTGACAAGGAAGAAAGGAATATAGCATACTTTGAATGGGAAAGGGTTTGAAGGTACATAATTTAAGAAGTGAGTTTGTTATATATCCTGATAATATGATTAGGATTAGTTTAGTTTTATTTGTAAGTGTTAGGATAATTTATTTTTTTATTTTCTTGTGAAAAAATTAATTTATAGAACTTTTTTTTAAGTAAGTTATTATTAAAAAATTATTTTTTGTTATACTTACAAAGTATTGGATGTAAACATTGAAAGGGGTAGGTGTTTATGTATGAAAATCTGAATTTCAAATGTATGGTTGTAACACCCATGTTGTGTTATGGTGCTGATAAAAAATATGGGTTAGAGATTAGAGCACAATCTCTTAAAGGAGTAATGCGTTTTTGGTGGAGAGCTCTAAATGGACATTTATCTATTGATACTCTAAGAAAAAAAGAGGCAAATATATTTGGTGGAGTAGGAAAAGATGATGGGAAAAGTAAATTTTCTATAAAGATTGTTGGTGTTAATGGAAAAACAGAATATGAATATGTTCTACCTCATAAAAAAACGTTTAAACGTAAAGCATTTATTCCTTATGAAACTAGTTTTAATGTTGAAATGAAATTTTGGAAGAAAGACGAAGAATTAGTAACAACTATAAAAGACTTGTTTATTTTAATATCAATTTTAGGGGGAGTTGGTAGAAGAACAAGGCGAGGATTTGGAAGTTTTAAGATAATTGAAATTAATGGAGAAAATTTTGATTATGAAAAATATGTTGATTTAGAAAAAATGGCAAATTTGATGAATAAAATAAGCAAAAGTGAACATTTTAGTGTAGAAAAAAATGATAAAAGCTCAAAAATAAAAACGAAATTTTGTAAAAAAGAGAATAAATATCCCTATGTAAAATTTATAGAATTTGGAAAAGAGTATGATAATTATGATGAGCTTTTGAAAAAAATCAGTACGGCTTCTCATAATCACAATTCTGATTTTACAGGGTATGCAAAAAACGGAAAAAGACTTGCATCCCCTGTGTACGTTAGTGTTGTGGAAAAAGATAATAATTTTATACCTGTTGTTACTCAGCTAGAATTGTCTGAAGATGTTGAAGGTATAGATAGAAGCAAAGAATTTATAAGAGAGGTGTTAGGATGAAAAAATATCTTTTTCTTTTTACGATAGGACCTGTTCAATCTTTTATAGCACAAGCTAGGAAAACCCATGATTTGTGGGCAGGAAGTAAAATTCTTTCAGATTTAATAGAATATGCAATATATGCTTTAGAAGAAAAAGTTAAAACCTGTAAAATAATATTCCCCCACAAGGAAATAAAATCAAAACCCAATAGGTTTATAGCTATTATCGAAAGTGATGATCCAAAGGGGATAGGAATGGATATAGAGAATATGGTAAAGGATCAATTAAAAAAACTTTCTTTTGATATAGTGAAAAAATATGCAAATTTTGATATTTCCGAGATTTTTTTGGAGCAGATAGAGAATTTTCTTGAGATATATTGGGTTATTTTGCCGTATGAGGAAAGTAGTTATGCAGAATTGTATGAAAAGATAGAGAGCTATTTAGGATCAATAAAGAATATTAGAAGGTTTAGACAAAACTCTTTAGATTGCGTTGAAAGTTATAGAAAATGTTCTGTGTGTGGGCAAAGAGAAGCTTTATTTTACAGAAAAAGTGATAAAAAGCCAAGAAATATAAGTTTTCAGGCACAGGAAATAAATGAATTTAGATTAAATCAGGGAGAAAGTTTATGTGGTATATGTTTTATTAAGAGGTTTTATAAAACTAAAAGCTCTTCATTTTCTTCAACTGCCAAAATAGCTTCTTTAAGTTGGGTAGAAAAATTAACACAAGTTGAAATAAAAGAATACAAAGATTTTTTCAAAAATTTTGACGAAGAACTTTTTTTTGATGAGAATTTAAGAAAAGAGCATTTAATAAAATATGATCATTATAAAGATGACGAAAATTTAGAAAAAGCCAAAAAATACCTAAATAACCTTTATAAAAAATACGGTGTTCCATCAAAGTATTATGCTATTGTTATGCTTGATGGAGATTCAATGGGGAAGTGGTTATCAGGAGAGTTTTTGTCTGATAAATCACATCTTAGAGATTTTCATTTGGAACTTTCAAAAAAGTTGGGAGAATATACAGACAAGACAAAAGAAATAATTGAAGGAAAAGGCAAGTTAGTTTATGCTGGAGGAGATGATGTGCTTTCTTTTGTAAACATTGATCATCTTCTTTTTGTTATGAAAAATCTAAGGGATTTTTTTCCAAAATTTGAAGAAATTAAAAATGTAAAAAACAGAAATAAATCTTCTGCTTCTATGGGAGTTGCTATTGCACATTATAAAACACCACTTTCTGAGGTAATAAAGTGGGCAAGAAAAATGGAAAAGGAAGCAAAAGAAGATAAAAAAGATAAAAAAGATGCCTTTGCCATAGCAGTATTAAAACGTTCTGGTGAAATACATAAAATTAAGTATAAATGGTATTTAAATGGTAAAAGCACAGTTGATATCATAAAAAGTATTGTCAAAAGTATAATTAATAAAAAATTTTCAAACACTTTTACAAAAGTATTAGCTGATGAACTCAGGAGGTTTAAATACGATGTAAACGAGAAATTCATCAAATCAGAATGTAAAAGACTGTTAAAGAGAGCTTCAAATCCCAATGGAGTATCTTTAAAATCAAATGAAATAGGAGAGTTAAGTGATAAATTATTATATTTGTTTGTAGAATCTTATTCTTTACAAAACTTTATATCTACTCTAAACATTATAAATTTTCTTTCAAAAGAGGTAGGTGAATTAAATGATAATTGAAATAACACCTTTAGATACACTTTTTTTTAGAAATTCAAAGACTTTTTTTAAAGGTGAGGATACATGGGGAGAGGGAATTTTTCCTCCGTATCCTTCTGTAATATACGGTGCTTTAAGAACACTATATTTTGCAAATAATATGGATACCTTTGAGTATGCAAATAAAGAGGAGGATCCAACAAGAAATTTAAAAATAATAAACATAATTTTAAAAAATAAGCGTGATTTACTTTTTCCAATGCCTTTGGATTGTGTTGTTTCAAAAGCTTCAAATGATAAAAAAGCGATAGTTTTAGATTTGCAAGATGTAAATAATATGTTTTTTTCAAATTATCCAAATTTGTCAAAAATTTTGGTTGCAAAAGGTAAGGTAGAAAATAAAAAAAATCTATATTTATCTGATGAGTACTTTAAAGATTATATAAATGGAAAAAAAGAAATTTATTATAGTGAACTTGATATAATGGATGAACCAAAGATAGGTATTGCCCGCTCAAAAGAAACCCATGTTAGTGCTGAGAGTGCACTGTATAGGATAGATATGAAAAGGTTGAATGATGTAAGTATTGTGGTTGAATTTGAAGGATTATCTATCCCAAAAAAGGGGATTTTAAAGCTTGGTGGTGAATCAAAAGCAGCTGAATATAAAGTAGTTGAAAACAATTTGGAAAAATTTGATGTAAAAATTGATAGATTTTTTAAGGTTGTTTTAACTACTCCTGCAATATTTAAAAAAGGATGTATTCCTTCTTTTATAAGTGAAGAAAACTTTGAATATAAGAGTGAAAATATTCATTTAAAATTATTAGCTGCAGTTGTTGGAAGACCTTTAATAGTGGGTGGCTTTGATATGAAAAAAAGAAGGGCAAAACCATTGTATAAAGCTGTTCCTGCAGGAAGCGTGTATTATTTTGAGTTGTTAAAAGGTGATGTTAAAGATTTAATCAGGAAATTTCATAAAAAGGCAATTTCAGAAATTTATCAAAAACAGGGGTTTGGAATATCGTATTTAGCTAAGATTTAAGCTAGAAAGGGGGAACGATATGAAAAAGGTAATTTCAATGGTGGGGACATCTATTATTACCAATGTATTAGAGGAAGAAGAAGGATTATATAACTATTATGATGAATTAAAAGATAAGAGCTATTCTGATTGGGAATATTATGAGAGAAAAATAAGAAAGATAAAAGATGGAGTTTTAGAGTATTTGAAAGACGACGAAAATTTTGAAAAAGCTTCTGCAGAAATTGAAAGTATCTTAGAAATATCAAAAAAGTATAAAGATGAAAATAAAAAAGTTTATTTGTTAACAACAGATACAATTTTATCATATTTGTCTGCAGAAATTATAAAAACTATATTTGAAGAGTATGTTGAAAATAGTGATATTGAAATTAAAATTCACTTGGTTAAATCACTTAATGTAAATGAAAATTTTGTAGAAGGACTTAATAATTTAATAGAAAAGATTGAAAATATCGCAGGAGGTTATTATGAGAATTTAATTTTTAATATAACAGGGGGATATAAGGGAATAATCCCATATTTAACCATTATGGCCGTTGTTAACGAGTGTGAAATATACTATATTCACGAAGAGTCTAATAAATTAATAAGAATTCCTCAAATTCCTTTGAAGATTGACTATAATCTTTTTGAAAAATATGAAGAATTAATAATAAAACTTGAAAATGGTATAGAAAGTTATCAAAAATTAAAGGTTGAAAATTATAAAGCCTGTGAGAAATTGGAAAAAAGTGGTTTAGTGGAAATAGTTGATGATATTGCCTTTTTAAGTCCAATAGGTAGGATATTGTTTAATAGGTATAAGGGTCAATTTGTATATTTTTATGCTACAGATGAAATTTATAAAGATATAAAAAACAAAAAAGAAATAATGCGCATATTAAAAAGTAAGTTTTTTGAAAATTATAATTCAAAGACACAAGATAAGTCAGGACATTTGGTGTATGATGACGGAAATAACCAGAATCGCATTTTTTATTTTAAAGATGGGGATGAAATATACATATACGAAGTGTTTGAAGATCACGATAAATACGAAAAGTATTTAAATAGTGAGAAATTTACAAATGAATTCAAAGAAAGTTATAAAAATTTGTCAAAATTAAGAAGAATCAAAAAGGAGGAATAAAGATGTACAAAATTGCAAAACCTGTGTTTTTAAAAGTTGTTACACCACTTCATGCGGGAAGTGGACAAGATTTGGGAATAGTTGATTTGCCTATCCAGCGTGAAAGACATACAAAATTCCCTAAAATTGAATCATCATCTATAAAGGGATGTATTAGAGAATCCTTTGAGGATTTGGAAAAAGAAAATAAATTAGAAAAATATGGAGTAGATGATATTATATCCTTGGTTTTTGGTCCAGAAAGTGGAGATGTACATGCAAGCTCTATTGCATTTACAGATGTAAGAATTTTACTATTTCCCGTAAAATCAGTAAAGGGAGTATATGCATATATTACATCTCCAAAGGTTTTGGAAAGGTTTAAAAAGGATTTGGAAATATCAAAAACATTGGATGGTATTAATAAAAAACACTTTTTTGATAAAAAAAGGAAATTAAAAGAATTAACAGTTTCAAATCGTGAAAAACTATGTATTTCAGAAAAAGTAATTCTTGAAGAATACGCCTTTGAAGTTGAATTTAGTAAAGATACAAAAGAATTTGCAGAATGGCTTTCAGCATTACTTGGAATAGAGGAGATAAAAGACAAACTTGTTATACTTCCAGATGATGTTTTTGGGGATTTTGTAAATCTTTCAACAGAGGTTATAACAAGGATAAAGATTAACCCTGAAACTGGCACAGTAGAGGGTAGTGCGCTATTTACAGAAGAATATTTGCCTTCTGAAACTGTAATGTATTTTCTTTGCATGGCAAGTCCGATTTTTTTGAAAAAGGATAAAAAGGAAAAAATTTTAAAAGAATTAATGAAAAATGAAAAGTTTTCAGAAGAAAAATTTGTGATGAATTTTTTTGAAAAAAACCTACCAAAGATAATACAAATAGGTGGAAATGCAACTATTGGAAAGGGAATCTCTGAATTAAAAGTATGGAAAACTGAAGGTGATAAATATGAGTAATGAGAAAAAAAGTTTAAAAACACTTGAGCATGGAAGGGCATATTTTGCATTTAAATGTGTTGAAAAAGCCATAAATGTTCTTGGCAATAAAAAAGGAGAGTATAAATCCTACGTAAAAAAGATTCCCATGCTTATAAAAACAAACGGATTGGGACTAACATTTGCCTTTATACTTTCTAAAAAGGCAAAAAATAAGGCATATGACATAATTGGAGAAAATATTTTAAATTGGCTAAAAAGAGATGAAAAAAGGATATTAAAAGACGCAAGTAAAATAGAAAATTTTGATGGATTAGTTAAGACCGTTACAAGGTTGGAGTCTTCTGAATACATGGCCCTTTCCAATGAAGTTTTGGCTTTTTTTAATTGGCTTAGAAGGTTTGCAGAAGGACTTATAGAGGATGAGGAAGATAAAAATAGAGGTGATGAAAATAATGAAGAATAATAAAAAAAATAATAACAAAGAGGAAGGAGAATTTGTTTTACCTATAGATACTTTAAAAATTTTTAAATTAAATAATGAAAAGATTGATAATTTTAATTTGTTAATGAATAAGTTCATCATATCAAAAAAACATTCAAAAGAAAAGAAATTTGAGAAAATAATAAATAATTTTGATTTTACAGTGTTTAGCAAGCTTATAAAGAAATTAAAAAAGGATTATTATAGTAAAATAGAAGAGCTTTCTTTGGATTTAAAATCATTTGAAAAGGAAATTCAGTGGAGAATGATAGTTGGATTAGGTGAACCATCTGTGTGTGAAACATCTATGACTTTGCATCATATATATGGATTGCCATACATACCTGGTCAGGCGCTAAAAGGTATGTTGAGAAATTATGTTATTTTAAACTTTTTTTCATCAGAAGATGAAGCGTTGAAAGATAAAGAATTTTGTAAAATTTTTGGAGATAAAGAGAATAAGGGTGAAGTACTATTTTTCGATGCATTTCCAATTGATAGGATAAATATAAAACGTGATGTTATAAATGTTCATTACAAAGAATATTACGATGGAAAAAGTGCACCGTGTGATAATTTAAATCCTAAGCCTATATTTTTCTATACAGTAGAAAATACTAAATTTAAATTTGTAATAGGTTCTAAAAAAAATATGGAAAATTATGAGATTATGGGAAATAGCCTTTTAAAATTATTTAAAAAGGCCTTGGAAAACCATGGTGTGGGTGCAAAAACTTCTGTGGGATATGGGTATTTTAAATAAAATGTCCATTTTTGATGATAAAAATCGTATATTAAAAAGTGGGATAATTAAGAAAAGAGTTATTTTTGATAATATTATTTTAAATTCTTGTATAAACAAATATTTTTTTGGCAGGAAAATTGTATTTTATTGTGATATAATTGGATTGCATATATTGTATGATTTGGAGGAATTGAGGTGAATTTTTCAAGAATAATAATTTTAATAGACCTTTTCTTAATAATGGTTTTTAACTATTTTTTAACTTCTTCTGTGTTTTCTTCTGTTTTCCTTTCTGTTATAATATGGTTGGGAATATATGCCTTTAGGGTTTATGATTATGATTATCTAAAAGATTACAACGAACAATTGATAAGGGTTTTTGCAGGGATAGTAATAGGATTTATTGGAATATTAATATTTTATCCATTGATGGATAAAATATTAAACCGTTGGTTTTTCATCTATAACCTTATAATCTTACTTTTAACTATTCCGATATTGCATAAAATAGAATATCTAATATTAATAAAAAATACTTCTCAGAAAAGATACCTTGTAATAGGGAGAAAAGATGAATTAAAAGATATACTAAACGAAATTGAAAGAAAATCACAAGGTAAAGTCAAATTTACAGAATTTTTAAACCCATCTCCAGCAGTGCTTAAAAGTAAAATTGCACAATATGATGCTGTATTAGTTGCTGACCAGGAACTAGAAAAATACGTAAAAAATCAGTTAAACGAGCTAAAGGAAAAATACGAAATAGAATATCTTCCAAATCTTGTTGAGAAAATACTAAAAAGAATTCCAATAGAAGTTGCAATAAAGTTCAAAGATTATTATGAAATAGCTTTTCAAAATACAAAAGAATCACCTGCAAAAAGAATACTTGATATATTTGGATCAATACTTGGGTTAATATTATTTTCCCCGTTTATGCTTATAACGGCAATTGCCATACTTATAGAAGATGGAAGGCCAGTTATATTTAAACAATTAAGGGTAGGGAAGGATAATAAGCATTTTACGCTTGTAAAGTTTAGAAGCATGAAAAAGCATAAAGAAGATAAAGCAAAATTTGCAGATCAGGAGGAAGATAGGATTTTGAAAATAGGTAGGTTAATAAGGCCGGTTAGAATAGATGAATCTTTGCAGTTTATAAACATCCTAAAAGGTGATATGAGCATTGTAGGACCAAGACCAGAACAAATACCGTTTGTCAGGCAATTTGAAAAAGAAATAGAATTTTATTCTCAAAGACACAATGTAAAACCAGGCCTTACAGGTTGGGCACAGATAATGTATAAATATGCATCCGATTTAAATGAAGTGAAAAAAAAGCTTAGCTATGACTTATGGTATGTGAAAAATAGAAACATATTTCTTGATTTAAAAATAATACTTCAAACACTTGAAGCCATTTTCTGGAAGAGGGGGGCGAAGTGAAACTTTCTATAATCACTGTCACATATAATTCAGAACAATTTTTGGAAGAAGCGATAGAAAGTGTAAAAAATCAAAGTTGCAAAGATTATGAATATATTATTATTGATGGTGGTTCAACCGACAAAACCCTTGAAATTATTAAGAAATACTATAATGAAGGTGTCGTTTCAAAATATATTTCAGAACCAGATAAGGGAATATATGATGCAATGAATAAAGGATTAAAATTAGCTTCTGGAGAAATAATAAGTTTTTTAAATAGTGATGATATGTATTTTGATAATACTATATTTTGTAAAGTTTTAGAAGCTTTTCAAGAAAATAATATAGAAGCTCTTTATGGGGATTTAGTTTATGTTTCAAGAAAAAATAAAAATAAAATTGTGAGGTACTGGAAAACTGGAAAATTAGATTTAAGAAAAATAAAATACGGTTGGCAAATACCTCATCCTGCTTTTTTTATATCCAGTAAGGTTGCGAAGGAATTGGAATTTGATATAAATTATCGTATAGCAGCCGATCATGATTTTATATTAAAAGCATTGAAGCATGCAGTTAAATGTCATTATGTTAACTATCCAATAGTTAAAATGAGATTTGGTGGAAAAAGTACTGAAAATATCCATAATATGAAAAATGGAAATTCAGAAATTATGGATATTATAAGAAAAAATGGTTTTGATATTTCGATAGGATATTATTTTTATAGGCCTTTTCAAAGATTATTACAAATTATCAGAGGATTATATTTTAATGTGAATAATAGATTGGAGGAACAAAAATGAAAACAGCCTTAATTACAGGAATTACAGGCCAAGATGGTAGTTACTTAGCAGAGCTTTTGCTTGAGAAAGGATACGAAGTTCATGGAATAATAAGGCGTTCAAGTAGTTTCAACACAAGAAGAATAGAACATTTATATAAAGATCCTCACGAAGAAGGAGTAAAATTATTCCTTCACTATGGCGACATGACAGATTCAACAAACCTTATTCGTTTATTACAGGAAATCCAACCAGATGAAATATATAACTTAGCAGCACAAAGCCATGTAAAAGTTTCGTTTGAAACACCAGAATACACAGCCAATGCAGATGCACTGGGAACACTTCGCCTACTTGAAGCAATTAAACTTTTAAGATTAGAGAAAAAAACAAAATTTTACCAGGCATCTACCAGTGAACTTTTTGGGAAAGTTCAGGAAATCCCCCAGAAAGAAACAACACCATTTTATCCACGAAGTCCATATGCAGCAGCAAAGTTATATGCATATTGGATAACCATAAATTACAGAGAAGCATACAGCATATTTGCCTGCAATGGAATACTATTTAATCATGAATCACCAAGACGTGGTGAAACATTTGTGACGAGAAAAATCACAAGGGCAGCAACAAGAATACTTTTAGGACTTCAAAAAAAGCTATACCTTGGAAATCTATCTGCCAAAAGAGACTGGGGCTATGCTCCAGATTATGTAAAAGCAATGTGGTTAATGCTCCAGCAAGACAAACCAGATGACTTTGTCATAGCAACAGGAGAAACACACAGCGTAAGAGAATTCTGTGAAGAAGCATTTAGAACTCTGGGAATCAATATCCGCTGGGAAGGAAAAGGAATAGAAGAAAAAGGAATAGTAGAAAGTATAGATACAAATTATGAGACAGAACTAAAACCAGGAGATGTAATCATTGAAGTTGACCCAAAATATTTCAGACCAACGGAAGTAGATATACTTATAGGAGATCCAATAAAAGCAAAAGAAAAACTTGGATGGAAACCAACGGTGACATTTAAAGAACTTGTAAAAATAATGATAGAATATGATTTACAGTTAGCATTAAAAGAAAAAGACAGAGGAGAATGGATAAAAGAATAAAAAAGTAAAAACAAAAGAAAAAATAGAGAAGATATGAGTGCAGTAAAAAAGAGGTGAATAAATAAAATGGAGAAAAATTCAAAGATATATGTAGCAGGGCATAGAGGATTAGTTGGCTCAGCAATAGTAAGAAAACTAAAAGAACTTGGATATACAAACATAATAACAAAAACACATGCAGAACTTGACCTTACAGATCAAAAAGCAACAAGGAAATTTTTTGAAAAAGAAAGACCAGAATATGTATTTTTAGCAGCAGCAAAGGTAGGAGGAATACTTGCAAACAATACATACAAAGCAGAGTTTATATACCAAAACATAATGATAGCAGCAAATGTAATAGAAGCATCATATAGATATGGTGTAAAAAAACTACTCAACTTAGGTTCATCATGTATATATCCAAAATATGCAAAACAACCGATGAAAGAAGAATATCTTCTAACAGGTGAATTAGAACCAACAAATGAGCCGTATGCAATAGCAAAAATATCTGCAATAAAAATGTGCAGATATTTCAATGAGCAATACGGAACAAACTTTATATCTGTAATGCCAACAAACCTCTACGGTCCAAATGATAATTTCAATTTAGAAACAGCACATGTGTTACCAGCTTTATTGCGAAAATTTTATTTAGGAAAATTATTGGAAGAAGAAAATTACGAAAAAATAAAAGAAAACATACAGAAATATCCTTTAGGATTTGGATATGATGAAAAGATAGATTTAAATAACAAAGAATCAATAATAGAAATATTAAAACAATTAGGCATAACGAAAGAAGCAATAACGTTATGGGGAAGCGGGGAAGTATACAGAGAATTTATGTATGTAGATGATTTAGCAGATGCCTGTGTATATTTAATGAACAACTATGATTACAAAGACATAGGAGAATTTGTAAATATAGGAACAGGAAAAGATATAAAGATAAAAGAACTTGCAAGATTAATAAAAGAAATAGTAGGATATGATGGTAAAATAGTACATGACAAAAGTAAACCAGATGGAACACCAAGAAAATTACTTGATGTTTCAAGGTTTAACGAATTAGGTTGGAAATATAAAATAGAATTGGATGAGGGAATAAGGAAAAGTTTTGAGTGGTATGAAAGAATACATACTATATGAAATGATTTATTATAACATTAAACTTGTAAAACATAAGTAATTTATCGAGTTTGTTGATATGGGGGATTAAATATGACGTTAAAGGTTGGAATCAATTTAGTTTGGTTAAAACCATACAAAATGGGTGGAGTAGAATATTTTGTTAAAAATCTTTTGAAAGGTTTTATGATGTTAGAAAATAATGGGAAAATAGATCCAGATAATGTTAAATTTGTTTTATTAGTTACCAATGTTAATAAAAGTTATATAGAAGAATTTGTTAAAGAATCAGATTTATTTGAAATACATGTTGTAAAACTTAATAGTTATAATGTTATTTATAGAATTTTGTGGGAAAATGTTTTTTTAGATAAGGTTATGAAAAAATTAGGTGTGGATTTAGTTTATATACCTGTTTACAGTAAACCTTTTTTTACAGAACTTCCTTATGTGATTACAATTCATGACCTTCAAGCATTACATTATCCTGAGTACTTTTCAAAAGTCAAAAATATATGGTTAAGATTTGCATGGAAAAGGAGCGCTCAAACAGCAAAAAAAGTTGTTGCGATCTCAAATTTTGTAAAAAATGATATTATTAAGAAATTAGACATTTCTCCTGAAAAAGTTGAAGTTATTTACAATCCTATTGAGATTTTACATAATTTTTTAGATTTTAATGTAATAAAAAATAAATATCAAATTGAGAAAGAAAAATACTTTTATACAGTGTCTTCTTTGTTACCTCACAAAAATTTAATGACGTTGCTTAAACTTATGAAGGTGCTTAATCAAAAGAACTTTCCAATAAATAAGTTAGTAATAAGCGGAGTTAAAGGAAAAGATGAAGGACGATTATTAGAATACATAAAAGAAAATAGTTTGGAAAATAATATAGTATTTACTGGTTTTATTTCGGATGAAGAAAGAAATAGTTTATATAAAAATGCTTTTTGTTTTCTCTTTCCAAGCGTTTTTGAAGGGTTTGGAATGCCACCAGTAGAGGCCATGGAATTAGGTGTTCCTGTAATTACTACTAAAGAAGCATCTTTACACGAAGTTACGAAGGGTAAAGCTTTTTATGTGGACGAACCGTTCAATGTGAATGATTGGATAGGTAAGATTTTTGAAGTGTATAACAGACCTAATTTATATAAAACATATAGGTTTCATTTCAGTGAATATAAACTCAACAAAATTGCTGAAAAATATTTGAATATTTTACGCGAAACAATGTATGAATTGTGAAAAATTAAGAAGCGTCTTTATCATATATTATACGGCTATAATAAGTAAACTCAAACTGTTATTAGAATATACTTGTTTTTTGTTTAGTTATCAATATAACAGTAAGAATAAATGTATTAAAATTTTTTCACAAATAGAAATGGATTTATTCTGAAAATGATTTTATCGTTGATTTTATTATAATCTTCTGTATTTGGGAGATTTCCAAACAAGCAATTTCAATTTAAAATATTTGAAATATAAGGAAGGAGATCTTAAAGAAATGTTTTATACAAGTCAAAATAAATTCGAAAATAATATATCGATAAAATCCAAAGAAAACTATTTTTTCAGTTTAATGATATTGTTAATTATTGATTTGTTAATAATTGGAATAACTTTTTTAGGATTTAACCAAAATTTTGATTTTAGAATGATTATATTAAATATTATTGTTTTTTTTATAATACTTTTATTGACAAAAAATGATATTTTACTTAGAAAAATCTCAATTAAAGCCCTTGTCATTTTTCATATTATATTGTTATTAATTATTTCTCTAAACGGTTTGAGTGCTGGAAAATTGACTCTTTTTCAAGATGATTTTTCATATAATAAATGGGCTGAAAATTCGGCAAAAACTCTTCCTTTTTTTCGCCAAATTAAGCTTCACTATTTTTTTAAAGGAGCCTATTATTTCCGTTTTTTAGAAATCGCTTATAGAATTTTTGGAATTAACACTCTTGTAGGAAGGTTTCTTAACATATTTTTCTTATTGCTAATAGGTATACTAATAAAAAAGGCTTTTTTGAATACTCCAACTTCAAATAAAAGAGCTTTACTTTTTATATTATTTTTTCCTGATTTAATAGTTTTTTCGATGTTTGAATTTAAGGACATATTATTTTCTTTTTTGTGTGTCTTAATTGTTTTCTTATTTAAAAAGGCTTTATCTTCTAATGGTATAATTAAAAAATTCATCTTAATTTTTCTTGCACTAATAGTTGCTTATTATTCTTCGTGGTATAGAGTTGGGGTTGGATATGTATATTTTGGAACCTCGATTCTATATTTATTGTTGCCTAAAAAATTTAAAAAACGAACTTTAATTATTTCTCCGTTATTTCTCCTTTTTCTTATAACAGCAATATATTTAACTTTAATTTATTTAAAAAACATATATATTAACTCTTTTATCTTCGAAAAAAAATTTTTGGCTTATTTTGAATTAAGTAATGAAACTATCTTGCAAAGTGGTTTCTTAAAACTCTTTTATATAAGAAATATTTCTGATATCTACAAGGTACCTTTGGGAATGCTTTTTGTTGCTTATAGTCCAATAAATTGGTTTTCTTCGAAAACTTTAAATTTTTTCTTGTTTTCTATATCTAGATTTTTTTCCTTTTCTTTATTAGCACCAATCTTTTTTTCATTGCTAACAAAGAAATGTAAAATAAAGGCAGATGAACTTTTTTTGATTTTTTTCCCAACTTTATTTGTTTTAAACATTTTAATAGTAACTAATATTGGCGTCCTTAGACATTTTATCTTTTTGTTACCATTTATTATACTTATTGGTAATAAATATAATTCTCTAAAAATTAAAGATAGTATATTATTTGGGTCTACAATTTATTTTTTATACTTTCTCTTTTTATTATTTAGAAATTAAAGGGTGAAAATATGAAAAATACTAATACTAATGATAATTTATATTTAAAAATCGCAAAAGATTTTTCAACTATCCTTTTAAATAAATATCCCAAAATTAAAACAATTTTGCTTGCAGGTAGTGTTGCCAAAAATGAAGCTGCTATTTTAGAACAAAATGACCGTCGTATTTTATTAAGTGATATTGATTTATACATTATAGTTGACAGTAACCCAAAATTATTAAAATCATATGTAGAAAAAGAAACAAAAAAATTTATAGAAACCTATAGAATTGATGCATTATTTTCTCCATTTTTCCATATTTCTATTGGAATCACAACTTATGGTAGATTAAAACGTACATGGAAAAATTTAAGATTTTATGAGATGATAAAAACTGGTATTATCTTATATGGTCAAGAATTCAGAGATAATTTGAATTTTTCTTTTAATGTTTTAGATCCGATTTTTACGAATAGGTTATTAATTGAAAGATTAATGCAACAAATATTGTTTGAAAAGTATTATTGTAACTCAAAGAAATATTTGAATGTGTATTCTATTTGCAGAAATTTAACAGAGTTAGCGACGATAATTTATTACTTGAATGGTCAAAAAGTTCCAAGTTATAAAGAAAGAGCACAGCGAATTTTTGAGTTTTTTGAAGAAGTTAATTCAATATGTCCTAATTTTGATTGGAAAAAAGTGTTTAATGCTATTATTTTTGCTACTGATGTCAAAATTAACCCACAAAATGAAATAATTGAAAAAGTTGAAATTCCTGTCCTTCGGGAACTTTTTGTGTATTCTTATAGTGCTGTGCTAAACTATCTGAAAAAGAAGTATAATGAGGAACCGTTTGAATATAGTTTAAAAACAATAAAATTTTTACCAATAAGTCAAATCATTAAATCTATTATTTTATACCTAAAAAAACCTAACTATTTTTCAAAAGGGGTATTATATCAGAATTTTGAACAAATGCTAATTTCTTATCAAAAAGAAAATTTTGATATTGAGTTAATAAAACCTTTTTATTATAGAACCAGACATAAAGAATTGAAAGAAGGAGGGGAAATTTGAACCAAACACCGTGTCTAATAGTGTTTATAGACGGATTACCTTATTCTTATGGGTGGTTGTTAACTAATTATATTGATGAGAATTTAAATTTAATCGAAACTATTCCAGAATTGGGTTATAGTTCCAATCAGCATTGGGCAATGTTTTCTGGAATGCTTCCTGATCAAGTAGGATATTTTACTGATATAAATCTTGATGATACTGCAATAAGTAAAGATTCGGGTTTTTATGTTAAATATTATAATCCTATAAATTTTTTAATTAGATATTTGGAGAAAAGAATTGTTGGTAGGAATAAATACAATATTCCCGTGGGTCTTGGCAAATATTTTGTGAATAAAGGAAAATACCCTTTAAGTAGTACCAATATCTTTTCATTTCTTGATGATTCAATAAAAAAATTCAAACTTCGTACAACAATTCCTAAAGATGAAATAAAAATGCTAGATGAACTTTCCAAACAGTCACTTTCATCCTTTGAATTTGTCTCTATTTCTCTTGTAGATCATTTTGGACATATTTTTATTGGTAATAAAGAGCGATATATTGAGAGTGTTATACCCATTATTTCAAAAGTTTCATTATTATGGGAAAATTTTAAAAAACAGAATGGTTATAAATCAAAATTAATTATTCTTTCAGATCATGGAATGAGTGAGTCCACAATTGAAATAACACTTAAGATGGAAAAATTTTTTGGAAAACAAAGCAATAGAAAATATCTATATTATAATGATGCTGTTATAGCAAGATTTTGGATTTTTGACAATAAAATAATATCAGAAATAATTAGTTATCTTAATGAGCTTAATATTGGGTATTTATTAACAAAATTTGAAAGAAAATATTATGGAGTCGAAAACAAAAAATTTGGTGATTTAATAATGATTTTAAATCCTCCATACAGATTTAGCCCAAATTATTTTGGGTATGGAATTAAGATTCAGTTAAAAAGACTTGTTAGTTTTCGAAAAAAATCAATTTCCGTTGGAATTCATGGGTATATGCCAAATGTTATTGAGCAACATGGATTATTAGCCTATACAGGAATTTATAAAAAAAAGGTAACTAAGTTGAGGAATTCTGAATTGTTAAAATTATTAAAAGATATTTTCTCAGATGAAATTAATAGCAGTATATAAAACTATTCTAAGAAATAAATTTCCTTATGTTAAATGATTATTTAACAAAAAGTATTATTGAAAACTTTTTCGCTTTTTATAATTTGGCAAGCGTTACAGTTAATGAGTAAATGATTTATAAGGTTTATAAGAAGAAATTGCAAAGGAGTGAAATTTTTCAAATGAGAATACTTTTTATAAATTCTTATTACGATCCATTTATATTTGGAGGCACAGAGATTATTTTAAAACTTTTGATTGAAGCTGCTCGCGATTCAGGACATGAAGTTGGTGTATTGAGTTTTTGGGATAAAAATAATACGGAAGAATATATAAACGGAATATTAATTTATAGAGCAAAAATTCCGAATATATACTTCCCTGACAAGGTTAAACATTCCTATTTTAAAAGAAGAATATGGCATATTTTAGATATTTATAATTATACCTCTATGAAAATTGTACTAAAATATATTAGGAAATTCAGACCAGATATTGTGTCAATTCATAATATTTATGGTTGGTCAAGCTCTATATGGGATGCTGTAAGTAAATCTAATGTCCCAGCAATCCAAGTTCTTCATGACTTATATATTTTATGTCCAACTAATATGTTTAAAAATAATGTTGTGTGCAGAAAACAATGTTTAGCTTGCAAGTTTATGAGGATTCCTCATAAGTTGAAATCAAATAAACTCAAAGCTGTTGTTGGTGTGAGTGCTTTTATTCTAAATAAATTATTAAGTTACGGATATTTTGAGGACGTACCGATTAAAAGAGTTATATATAACACTACGGATTTGAATATGGATAATATCGATAAAGATCTAGAACCGAAATATATAAATTTTGGTTTCATAGGTAGATTAGTACCAAATAAGGGGATAGAAGTTTTGTTAAAAGCTTATTTGAAAATTAAAAAGCCAAATTATAGGTTATTTATAGCAGGTACTGGTGAAGAAAATTACGAAGAATACCTAAAGTCAAAATATAAAGATAATTCGATTATCTTTATGGGAAGAGTTAAACAAGAAGAATTTTTTAAGAAAGTAGATGTTACTATTGTTCCGAGTATTTGGTATGAACCTCTAGGGATTGTTGTTTTGGAATCTTTTGCTTTTGGGACTCCTGTAATTGGAAGTAATACGGGAGGAATACCTGAAATGATTAATCATGGAAAAAACGGATTGATTTTTAATCCTTACAGTGAAGGTGATTTAGAAGAAAAAATGTTAAAGTTTGAAAAGAATATTTTAAAATGGAGAGAAAAATCTGAGATTATTAAAAAAAGTGCCAGAAAATTTTTGGATTATGATAAATGGGTAACACAATGGGAAGAATTATATGCAGAAGTGGTGAATTTAAATAATTTGAACAAATTATAGTGTGTAATATAATTTTATGAGTTTAAGAATAATTAAAATTGTATAATGATTTTAATAAAATTTGCTTAAAAATGTTTGTTTTGTCTAGAAAAGATTTTAGAAAGAAGTTTTTAATTATACTAAAATCATATATTTTGGTTGTTAAAGTTCTGGAAGTTAGTGTTTTAATGTTTTTTGAATAGAAATATAATTAATAATAGATTAAATTCATGGGAGGAAAATATATGAAAGGTATTAAGCTAGATTCTCAATACAGTACTACTAGATTATTGTTTTATGAAGGAAGTTTTCAAAAACAAGAAGAAAGATACAATAAACAAACATACAGAAAAAAGAAGAAATTTAATGGTTTAAAAAGTTGCGGATTTACCAAATTTTCTTATGAGTTAAAAGATAATAAATGGATAATTTCTGAAAAAGGTATTTTTGTAGAAGATACACCTGAGTTTTTTGATAAATTTAGAGATGTAGGGAAAATTCCGCTAATTTCTATTATTACTGTAGTTTTGAACGATCCACATGGATTAGAAAAAACTATCAAAAGTGTGATAAATCAAGATTATCCAAATATTGAATATATAATAATAGATGGTGGTTCAAGCGATGAAACTATTAAAATACTTAAGAAATACGAAAATAAGATTGATTTGTGGATTAGTGAAAAAGATAATGGAATATACGATGCAATGAATAAAGGAATTAAACTTGCAAATGGGGAGTGGATCAACTTTATGAATGCAGGTGATGTGTTTTATGATTTTGGGGTTCTGAGCAAAATTTTTAAAGAAAAAGATTTTTCTAAATGGGATATTGTATATGGGAATGCAATACTTGTTGGTGGAGAAAAAACACGCCCTCGGATTTCAACAAGTAATATTACTGAAATAAAAAGAAAAATGCTTTTCAATCATCAAGCCTCTTTTGTAAAAGGTTTTATTTATAAAGAAATATTATTTGATACTTCTTTTAAGTATGCGGCAGATTATGATTTTTTCCTGAAATGTTACTTAAGTAATTTCAAATTTTTACATATAAACCGTTTTATTGCAGTTTATGATTTAAATGGGATATCTTCAAAAAAAACATTATCGGTCAAGATTGAATATTTAAAGTCTACAATAAAAAATAAGTGTTCTGTTAAAACAATAAGTTATCATATAGTGATGGTAATAAAAGTGCTATTGAAAACTTTATTAAAAAAGATATTGCGGTTGATTTTTTCGGAAAAATTGTATGGTTATGTTATACATAAAATTCGAATGAAGCACTAAGAAATTAATATGTACAAATTTAAAATTTAATGCTTATTTGAAAAATTGATTTTATTATAAGTAATTTATTGAATTTCAGATAAGATATCAAGGGAGTTAAATATTGTATGAATTGAAACAAAAACAAAAAACAGAGTTTGAAAGGGTATAAATAAGAATTTTTGTATTCTTAAAAGGGGGTAGTGCAGATTGAAGAATGTTTTAAAAAAATTGATTCCTAATTTTGTAAAAAGTCTAATGTATAACTTAATAAATAAAGTTCGTTATTCTAGAAAGCATGTAAAAATTCATATTTTGGCTAAAACAAACTTGAATTCTAAATTTGAAGGATATTCTAAGATTTATAAAAATGTAATTGTTTATAATTCATATATTGGATTAGGAACATATATTGCACCTAATTCCAATTTATCAAATTGTAAGATTGGAAGATTTTGTTCAATTGCTTCAAAAGTGGAAATTGTTTCAGGAAGACATCCGTCGAAAGGTTTTGTTTCAACACATCCTGCATTTTATTCTTTGGCTAAACAAGCTGGTTTCACATTTGCTGAGGAACAATTATTTGATGAATTTAAATATGTTGACAAAGAAAAAAAATATTTAGTTAAAATTGGAAATGACGTATGGATTGGTTATGGTGTAAAAATAATGGAAGGTGTAAAAATAGGAGATGGTGCAATAATTGGTGCTGGAGCATTAGTTACAAAGGATATAGAACCATATAGTATAAATGTTGGAATACCTGCGAGAAAGATAGATTATAGATTTTCTGAGGAAGATATAAAAATGTTATTAAAAATAAGATGGTGGGATAAAGACATAAATTTTTTAAAGAGACATTATAGGATTTTTTCTGATATAAAAAGGTTTTGCAAATTTATGGGAGAGGGAATATGAAGAAAATAGTATTTTTAATATCTGCTTATTATCATTATTTTTTAGCAGAATCGATATCTGTTTTATTATTAAAAGAAAATGTAGAAAGTTATTCGATTTTTTTTGAATCGGAAAAATATAAATTTAAGAATTCCTATATATTTAAAAAAACTTTTAATTTTAAAAGGTTTAAAGATAGAGGAAAAAGTCTTTTTTTCTCTTCAAAAATAAAGAGAGATATAGAAAGAAATATAAGCTCAATTAAAAATGTTTTAGATGAATTTTCTCCAAATAATACAATTATTGTAAGTTTTACAGAATACGATATTAATAATTTTCTTTTTGTAAGAGAAGCTTACAAAAGAAACTTTAAAATATTGCTACATGAAGAAGGAATAGGAACTTATTTAGTAAAAAATAATTATTATAAAAATTTTTATTCAATTCTTTTAGAAAAAAGAATGAGAAAGTTGTTAAATACAAATGATTTAATCGTAACATCACCTTGGAGTAGTTCCTTCGTTGATATTAAAGATGTGTTTTATCATTTTAATTCTAAGTTTTTTGAGTTTTTCATTTTGAATGAAACTGTTGATATTAAAGATAAAGAGATTTGTAATTATAAAAATAAAATAAGAGTCTGCAAATTATTTGAAGATAAAGAAATAGATATTTTGAAAGATTATTATATAAATAATTATAGTAAATTTGTTTTTGAGGATGCTAAAGCAATTTTATATTTAGCATATTTTTATGATAAAGAAGAATTTAAATACACTTATGAAACTCTTTTAAAAATCCTAAAAGCAAAAGGAATTTATCCAGTTATTATAAAACCACATCCTTTAAACAATTTAGATGATGAGTTAATTTTAAAAAAAATCGCCAAAAGTATGGCTATGCCAGTATATTACATTATCGAATCAATACCTGGAGAGATATTGGCAATTATAAACGAAAATATTAAATATATTTTTTCATATGGTTCAACTGTTTCTTGGTTTTTAAAAAATTTTGATAAGTTTAAGGTATTCATGTTATTTAGACTGTTTAAAAATAGTAAAATAAATTATTCTTTTAGAAGTTTAGAAAAACACATAGATTTTTCTAGAATAAACTTGTTAATTCCAAACAGTTTTGAGGAATTTAATGATATTTTAGAATCTGAACGCATAGTTTTTAAGAACAAAAAAAATGAAAAAATTCTGTCAGTCCCTGAATTTATCATAGATATATTAACAAAGTAGGGATGAGGTGAAAAAAGTGAAAATATTAGTCACAGGTTCTGAAGGGTTTATAGGTTCACATTTAACAGAAGCCCTTGTTGAAAAAGGTTTTAAAGTAAAGGCATTTGTTAGATACAATTTCCAAAATAATTGGGGATGGCTTGAAAAATCAAGATATTTGAAAGATATTGAAGTATACACAGGAGATATACGAGATTATGATAGTGTATATGATGCAATGAAAGATGTGGATGTGGTGTTTCATCTCGCTGCATTAATTGGTATTCCATATTCATATATTTCTCCTTTGGCATACATCAAGACAAATACCGAAGGAACGTATAACGTATTAGAAGCAGCCAGAAAACTTGGAATACAAAGGGTAATACACACATCCACAAGCGAAATATACGGAACCGCACAATATGTACCAATAGATGAAAAACATCCGTATAACCCGCAATCACCGTATGCTGCTTCAAAAGCAGCAGCGGATCATTTGGCTTTGAGTTATTACAGGTCGTTTGGATTACCTGTAACAATAATCAGGCCATTTAACACATATGGTCCAAGGCAATCTGCAAGGGCAATAATACCCACAATAATTTCTCAATTGCTTTCAGGAAAAGAACAAATTAAGCTGGGTAATTTAACTCCAACAAGAGACTTAACATATGTGAAAGATACGGTAAACGGCTTTATAACTGTTGGATTGCATGAAAAAACAATAGGAGACGTGTTTAATCTTGGAACGGGAAAGGAAATATCAATAGGCGATTTGGCAAAAAAGATAATGAAGTTGTTGGGAAAAGAAGTTGAAATAGTTACAGATAAACAAAGGATAAGGCCGGAAAAATCAGAAGTTGAAAGGTTGCTGTCAAATCCAGAAAAAGCAAGGAAATTAATTGGTTGGAGCGCGCAATATACATTAGAAGAAGGTTTAAAAGAAACAATTGAGTGGATAAAAGAAAACATAGAATATTTTAAAGTAGACATATACAACGTTTAAAAGGTGATAAAATGAAGTATATTCCTTTATCTGTCCCCAACTTTATCGGCAACGAAGAAAAATATGTATTGGACGCGATAAAATCAGCCTGGGTATCAACAGGAGGTTCATATATAGCAAAATTTGAAGAAGAAATAGCAAAATATTTAAATATCCAAAAAGCAGTAGCTGTACAAAGTGGTACTGCAGGTATTCATTTGGGGTTAAAATTATTAGGGATTAAACCGGGAGACGAAGTTATAGTTCCAACATTAACATTTATAGCAGCAGTAAATCCAGTTAAATACTTATATGCAGATCCAGTATTTATGGATTGTGACGATTCACTAAATATGGATATGAACAAACTGGAAACATTTCTGAAAAAAGAATGTGAACTGACAAAAGAAGGTCCAAAAAATAAAACTACGGGAAAAATAATAAAAGCAATAGTAATTGTACATGTGTTTGGTAACATGGCAGACATGGAAAGTTTAATGTATATAGCGAAAAAATATAGCTTGAAAGTATTAGAAGATGCAACAGAAGCGCTGGGCACGAAATATGTAAGCGGAAAATACAAGGAGAAATTTGCAGGAACAATTGGAGATGTTGGGGTATACTCGTTTAATGGTAATAAAATAATCACTACTGGTGGTGGGGGAATGCTTGTTGCCAAAGATTTAGAATCCGTAAAAAATGCAAAATATTTATCAACCCAGGCAAAAGATGATGCGTTATATTATATTCACAACAAAATAGGTTATAATTATAGAATGACAAATTTACAAGCAGCTCTTGGAGTTGCTCAACTTGAGCAATTGGAAAGATTCATAGAAATAAAAACAAAAAATTATGAATTATATAAAAAGTTAATTTCAAAAATAGAAGGGTTAAAGTTGTTGAATTTTGGAGAAAACACAAGACCAAATTATTGGTTTTACTCGTTATTTATAAAAAGTGATAAAATATCAAGGGATAGTCTATTAAAAGAATTGAAAAAAGAAGGAATAGAAACACGACCAATTTGGTATTTAAATCATTTGCAGAAACCTTTTAAAAATAATTATGCATATAAAATAGAAAAAGCAAAATATTATTGGGAAAGGGTATTGAATATTCCGTGTAGTACAAATTTAACGGAAGATGATGTAAGATATGTGTCTGAAAAAATAAAAGAAATATTGAAGAGGGGTTAAAATGTCTAGAAAAATAATATTAGTTGGCGGTGGTGGGCATTGTAAAGTTGTTTTATCTATAATTTTGGAGAATAATGATTATGAAATCATAGGAATTTCTGATGTTGAAAGTGAATTAGGAAAAAAAATAAATGGAATAGAAATAAAATATACCGATGATCAATTAGTTCAACTTTTCAATGAAGGAGTCAAAAATGCTTTAGTAACTGTGGGAAGCGTTGGAAACTCCGCATTGAGAATCAAATTATTCAATAAAATAAAGGAAATAGGTTTTAATATACCTATAATTATTTCAAAAAAAGCCATAATAGCAAAAAATGTGCTAATAGGGGAAGGAACTGTAATCATGCCAGGTGTAATAATAAACCCTGGTGTAAAAATAGGGAAAAACTGCATAATAAATAGTGGAGCAATTGTTGAACATGATTGCATAATAAATAATAATGTTCACGTTGCCCCAGGCGTAACACTTAGCGGAGGAGTTAAAATAGGAGAAAATAGTCATATTGGAGCCGGCAGTACTGTTATTCAAAATATCAAGATAGGTAAAAATACAATAATAGGCGCGGGAGCAGTTGTTGTAAAAGATATTCCGGATAATGTAAAAGCCTTTGGTGTACCTGCGAGAGTTGAGGAGAAAAGATATGAATAAAATTTGTATTTTTACTGGGACTCGTGCGGAATATGGGTTATTATACCCTCTAATGAAGAAAATAAAAGAAGAAGATGAATTTGAATTGCAGATAATGGCTTCAGGTATGCATCTTTCTCCTGAATTTGGATTAACATATAAAGAAATAGAAAAAGATGGATTCAAAATAAATGAAAAGATAGAAATATTGTTATCAAGCGATAGTTCTATTGGAATAAATAAATCAATAGGATTGGGACTAATAAGTTTTTCAGAAACATTAAAGCAATTAAATCCAGATATTTTAATCATATTAGGAGACAGATTTGAAGCTTTATCAATTGCAATTGCAGCATATATAATGAAAATTCCGATTGCTCATTTACATGGAGGAGAAAAAACAGAGGGCGTAATTGATGAAGGAATAAGGCATTCAATAACGAAAATGAGTTATTTACACTTTACTTCCACAGAAGAATATAGAAGAAGGGTTATTCAATTAGGAGAGAATCCAGAAAGGGTATTTAATGTTGGGGCAATAGGGTTAGATAATATAAGAAATTTAAAATTATTAGATAAAGAAGAATTGGAAAAAGAATTAAACTTTGAATTAGGAAAAAAAAACATATTATTTACATATCATCCTGTAACACTTGACGATAAACAATTAGATGGAGAATTAAAAGAGGTTTTTGAGGCTTTAAAAGAGTTGGTAAATATTGGTTATAAGATAATAATAACCAAAAGTAATGCCGATGAAGGAGGAAGGAGAATAAATAAATATATTGATGAGTTTTCATCCAAATATTCCAATAAAGTATTAGCAGTGACAAACCTTGGAACATTAAAATATCTATCAACAATGAAATATGTGGATTTAGTTATGGGAAATTCTTCGAGTGGAATAATTGAGGCCCCATCTTTTAAAATTCCAACAGTAAATATTGGTGAAAGGCAAAGAGGGAGAGTAAAAGGGAATAGTATAATAGATGTGAAATCGTCGAAAAAGAAAATATTAGAAGCTGTAAAAAAGGCCGAAAGAGTAGACAGAGAGAAAATAATAAATCCATATGATCAAGGAGGAGCAACGGAAAAAATATACAATATTTTAAAAGACTATATAAAAAACAAAAAGTTAAAAACTAAAAAAGAATTTTTTGATATAGATTTTACAATTTGAAAAGAGGGATAAAATGATAAAAGACGGAGTATATATAATAGCTGAGGCAGGTGTAAATCATAACGGAAACATTAATCTTGCATACAAGTTAATAAAAGCAGCTAAAGAAGCTGGAGTCGATGCTATAAAATTCCAAACGTTTAAAGCTGAAAAATTAGCATCTAAATATACAGATATGGCAACTTATCAAGAAAAAAATGTAGGTAAAAAAACTTGTCAGATAGAGATGCTTAGAAGTTTTGAATTAAAATTTGGGGATTTTAAAAAATTAAAAAAGTATTGCGATGAAATAGGTATAGAATTTCTTTCTTCTCCTTTCGATCATGAAAGCATAGATTTTCTGGAAGAATTGGTACCTTATTATAAGATCCCTTCAGGAGAGATAATAAATTATCCTTATTTAAAACACATAGCACAAAAAAATAAGCCAATTATAATGTCTACAGGTATGTCAACATTGGGAGAAGTAGAAGAAGCGTTGGAAATTATATATAAAGTTAACAAAAGTGCAGAAGTTTATCTTTTACATTGTACAACAAATTATCCTACCCTATATGAAGAAGTAAATTTAAGAGCTATGATTACTTTAAAAGAAGCTTTTAAACTTCCTGTAGGATATTCAGATCACACGTTAGGCATAGAAGTTCCTATTGCTGCGGTTGCAATGGGAGCTAAAATAATAGAAAAACATTTTACATTGAACAAGAATTTACCAGGACCAGATCATAGAGCATCACTGGAACCACAAGAATTAAAAGCAATGGTTAAAGCAATACGAAACATAGAAAAAGCACTGGGAAACGGAATAAAAAAACCTAATAAAAGTGAAATAGAGATAAAGAAAATTGCGAGAAAGAGATTAGTTGCAAAAAGAAATATATTGCCTGGAGAAGTAATTGAGAAAGATGATATTGAAATAAAAAGGGCTAATGAAGGGATAGAACCTAAATTTTTAGATGTAATAATAGGAAGAAAATTGATTAAAGAAATAAGAGAAGATGAAGGCTTTACTTGGGATCATTTTATGGGGTGAGATTATGTATAATAAAAGTTTTTTGGCTATAATTCCAGCTCGAGGTGATTCGAAAGGGATAAAAGATAAAAATATAATTAGTTTAAAAAACAAACCATTAATAAGTTATACAATTGAAGCTGCAGAAAAAAGTGAAGTGTTTGATGAGGTTATGGTAACAACCGATTCTGAAAAAATTGCAGAAATAGCAAGAAAATATGGCGCGAATGTTCCTTTTTTAAGACCAACAGAATTAGCAACTGATACTGCAAATAGTATAGATGTGATCGTCCATACCTTGAATTATTATGTAAGTAAAAATATACACTTTGATTATTTCGTGTTGTTACAACCAACATCACCTTTAAGAAAGTCAGAAGATATAATAAATGCTATTGAATTGTTATTTGAAAAAGATGCAAATTCAATTGTTAGTGTATGTGAAGTAGAACACTCTCCTTTGTTTAGCAATATTCTACCGGATGATTTGAGTCTCTCAAATTTTATTAAAGAGGAAGTAAAGAATAAGAGAAGACAGGATTTACCAAAATACTTTAGAGTCAATGGAGCTATATACATTGCAAAAGTCGATTATTTTCTTAAAACAAAGAATTTTTATGGTAAAAAAAGTTATGCGTATATAATGCCTAAAGAACGCTCAGTAGATATTGATGATTACATTGATTTAAAACTTGCAGAAGTGTTATTGGAGGAGAATTATGAAAATAAAAGAGATAAGTGATTTTCCTTTAATATCAAAAAATGATTCTTTTGAAGTAATAATTAATAGTTTAAACAAATCTCCATATAAAATATTATTTGTTATTGAAAATGGTAAGTTGATTGGAACAATAACAGATGGGGATATAAGAAGATATCTTTACAAAACTAAAGCAGGTGATTTATCAAAAATAAAAGCATTTGATTTGATGAACAAAAATTTTAAATATATTCTTGAAAAAGATTATAAAGAATTTTCCTTCAATGATGTTTTAAAATTTAATGTGGAATATTTACCTGTATTGAATGCCAAAATGGAAATAATGAAAGTTCTAAAAATTTCTTTAAATTTCCAACAATTGTCGAAATTAAAAACCAAAGTGCTAATAATGGCTGGTGGAAAAGGAACGCGTTTGCAACCATTAACAAAAGTTATTCCTAAACCATTAGTGCCCTACAAAGATAAAACAATTATTGAAAACATCATGGAACAATTTATAAACTCCGGTTTTGATGAATTTATTTTAAGTATAAACTACAAAAAAGAGCTAATAAAAAACTATTTTTCTGAATTGAAATATAATATAGAATACATTGAAGAAAAAGAATTTCTTGGTACAGCGGGGAGTATATCTTATCTTAGATTCTATGATATAAAAAAGCCATTTTTTGTTGCAAACTGTGATGTATTAATAAACATAGATTTCTCAGAAGTATTAGAATATCATTCAAAGGAAAGTTCTGATATAACAATAATTTCTGCAAAAGAAAGTATTGATATAGCTTATGGTATTTTAGAATTTGACAAACAAAATAATTATGTAAAAATAAAAGAAAAGCCAAATTACGAATTTTATGTCAATACAGGAATATATATTTTAAATCCTAATATCGTTGATTTGGTTTCATTAGATGAAAAATTAGATATGCCAGAGTTAATCGAAAGAGCAAAAAAGAATAATAAAAGAATAAAAGTATACAAGTTTGAAGGAGAAATGATAGATATAGGTCAATGGGAATATTATAAAAAAATGTTGTAATGTGTGGTGATAAAAGATCAATAGCATAATAAAAAGGATAAAAGGTAGTACAACAATAAAATCAGGTATATGGTACACAATAACAGATTTTTTACTAAAAGGAATGGGATTTATTACCATTCCTATTTTTACGAGATTATTATCTGTTGAGGAATATGGTATAGTATCTGTTTACATGACATTTGCAGGAATATTCATGATAATAACAGGTCTGGATATTCATGCCTCTATTGGAACAGGAATAAATGATTTTAAAGAACAAAAAAAAGAATTTTTATCTTCTGTTTTATTTCTATCTTTAATAAGTTTTATCGTTCAATTCATTTTTATATTTTTATTTAGAACTTACTTTTCAAATTTATTCAATATATACGAAAACCTTATAATATTGGCAGTCATTTCTGGTTATTTAGGATTTATATTTACATTTTATAATACGAAAAATGTCTTTGAAAAGAAATATAAGAAAAAGTCTTTGTTAAGTTTAACTAACGCCCTTTTAAATGTTAGTTTTTCAATTTTATTGGTGTTATTCTTAAAAAATAACAGGTATCTTGGAAGAATTTATGGAGATTTATTATCGAAAATATTGTTGTCTTCCATATTATTTTTGATAATAATACTCAAAGGAAAAAAACTTATCTGGCTTAAAGCCTGGAGATACTCTTTGGTTATAGGTATTCCCTTAATATTACATAACCTTTCAGGAATAATTCTATCTCAATTTGATAGATTAGCTATACAAAAAATTGTAAATTCAGAAAAAGTAGGACTTTATAGTTATTCCTATAACCTTGGAATGATCCCTTTAGTAATACTTGGGGCAACAAATTTGGCCTGGGTCCCGTGGTTTTACGACAGGATGTATAAGAATAAAAAAGTTGAAATATTAAAAAAAATTCCATATTATAACGGACTGTATGTTATACTTCTCTTATTAATCTTTATGTTAGTTCCAGAATTAGGTTTAATAATGGCACCAAAGCAATACTATGCATCATTAATCATATTACCTATTATAACAACATCATATTATATGCAATTTTTGTACACTATATACGTTAATTTTGCATTTTTTTATAAAAAAACTGGTTCAATTTCAATAGGAACATTTTTGGCTGGATTAATAAACATAATACTTAATATATGGTTGATACCAATATTTGGATACGAAGTTGCAGCGTTAACAACACTTATTTCATACTTTTTCTTGCTTTTATTCCACGCATTAAACGTTAAATACCATTTGAAAGATAACACAATATCTGCAAGGTATATGTTTTCGTGGGCTTTTTTGATGATTGCCTTGAGTTTAATACAATATTATATATCCAAAAGATTTGGTATGTTTTCTTTGACAGAAAGGATTTCAAGAATAGTAATTTTTGGTAGTTTTGGTATTATTGTTATAACAAGGCTTTATAAAAGGTTGAAGCATTATTTAAAGTAGAAAAATGATTTTGTAAAGTGTACAAAAACCACAGAATATTCTGTGTTTTTTGTTTTGTTGGTGCTATCGCCCTATGGGGCTTAAGATGACAAAGGGACAAGATTCCTCGTCGCTATGCTCCTCGGAATGACAAAAGAAGGGAATTGCTCGGGAAGACAGTATTAGCAAGTGTTGGAGAGGTTAGAGAGGTTGGAAAGATTGGTGAGATTAGCGAGAGTTAGCGAGGGTTGGAGTTCTTTTGTCATTCTGAGCACGTACGTGCGAAGAATCTTAAATTACTGCTTCGTAAGTTACAACCATGGCGCTATCTACGGAATAATTTGTGTATTTGTCAATAATCTGGACAATAGCGTTTGCCTTAACAACATCCACAGTATCTTCAACATTTAATGTTTGTCTTTTAAAAACTGGTTCTCCATTTACATCTGTGCCTGTAAGATACTTAACAGAAAGTTTTTTCATATCATTACAACCTCCTTTGATTTTTTTGTACATTGGCCGGTCACGTACATATAAATATATCTACACAAGAAAATGGATTTAACGTAATATATACAAATGTATAGATGTTGTTACACATAATTAGCGAGTGTTGGAGAGGTTAAAAGATTGGAGAGTGTTAGATAGTGTTAGCGAGGGTTGGAATTCTTTTGTCATTCTGAGGAACGAAGTGACGAAGAATCATATTCTTCGCGCTTACGCGTCCAGAATGACAGGGAAAAATTCCTTGTCGTGTAACTCCTCGGAATGACTATGAAAAGGAGATGTCATCTTGAACGTAATCGAAGGGAATGTTATCCGAAAGGAGCGGGCAGGCGAAGGGGATGTCATCCTGAGCGTAAGCGAAGGATCTTATACATTCGAAAAATCATCCAAGATTCTTCCAAATGCGTTATAAAAACAATAATTAACATTTTGTTGTAATTATATTGTTAAAATTTGACTTTGATAATATAAAAGTGGTAATATAATCATGGGGAGTTATAAAACATGGGGGGATAGGGATGAGTAAAACAGTCATCTTAAGTGATTTACATGTCGGTGATATGTCTGATGCCGATGATTTCTATACATCAGGGAACTTTGAAAAATTTATAACGTTTCTTGAATTTATTAAAAATGATGAAGAAATTGAAAAGATAGTTATAGCAGGTGATTTCTTTGAACTTTGGCAATGTAAAGTAGAAAAAATATTACAAATGTATGTTGATTTATGGAAGGTTTTTCTTAAGATAAGGGAAACAGGAAAAAAGATAATTTACATACCTGGAAACCACGATTCACTTCCTTTTGCAAAACTTGTTTATAAGGTAGTACCCTTTCCTTTTGGCCCTATCCAGTTAACAGATAAGTCAGATATAGATGAGGAAAAGAAATTAATATTCCCATATTATTCAGAGGAAAATCTATGGATTGAACATGGTCATAGATTTGATAAGTACAACAGAGATGTTTCAACATTAGCAGGAGGTTCCAAAGGTGTATTAGGAAAATTTATTGCTCAGACAATTGGAATACTTGAAAGATTTGGAGCAAAAGATATTGATGAGCAACTTGAAAAGTTACGAGCTGGAATCGGGATAGCTTTAAGTGAGTTAAAGAAAAAATTTACAGCCCCTTTCTATAAAATAGCAGGTAATCTTCAATCATATGTTACTCCTGCGAGCAAAGAATATGCAGGAGATTATTCAGAGTATGATGTAGAAGGTTCTATAATGCTTGGTAAAAGATTGTTAGGTAAAGGTATGGAAAAAGTGTTTGTTGTATTGGGACATACTCATAAACCGAAAATAGAAAAAATTGACAAAAGAATAATATACGCAAATTCTGGAAGCTGGGTAGGAAAAGAGCCTACGTTTTGTATATTTAATAAAGAAGAAAAAAGTATATCTCTTTGTGAGTGGGATAGTGAAAAAGTAAAAGAGTTAGAAAGAATATGATATAAAAAACTAAACTTCGTTTTATGTAAAAATGGATGTTCAGGTATTTGTTAAATTATGCATACTATAAATTTTTGGGTAAGATTATTCAAATAATATAAATTTATTTTTTTAATGGGGGAAAACTAAAATGAAAATTAAAAAATTGATATTAGAAAATTTTAGAATATTCAAAGATAGAATAGTTATTGATTTTGAAGATTTAACAGTGTTTATTGGAAAAAATGATATTGGTAAAACTACTATTTTAGATGCTTTGGATATATTTTTCAATGGGAAAGATGCACAAGTAAAACTTGACAAAAAAGATATAAACAAAGATTCAAGTTCTAATGAAATACTTATAGGTGCTGTATTTGAAGATTACCCACAAACTCTTATAATTGATACTAATGTGGAGACAAGTTTAGAAGAAGAGTTTTTACTTAACAAAGAAGGATTACTTGAGATTCGTAAAAAATGCTCGGGTGGAGATATGAAAAAAGAAAAAATCTATATTGTAGCCAATCATCCTACGCATGAAAATTTAAAAGATCTTCTTATTTTAAAAACATCTGACCTAAAACAAAGAGCAAAAGAATTGGGTGTAGATTTATCAAATGAAGATAAAAGAGTTGCTTCAAAAATTAGAAAAGCAATAAGGTACAAATTCAATAAGGAAGAATTGAGATTAGAAGAAATTGAAATACCAATTGACAAAGAAGGTACAAAGCAAATATGGGAACAACTAAAAAATTATCTTCCTTTGTACACTTTATTTAAAGTAGATAGGCAAAATGCTGATCAAGATGCCGAAATCCAAGATCCAATGAGAATTGCAATTAAGAAAATAATGTCAAATGATGAAATTCGTAATAGGTTAAGAGAAATAGAGAAAAAAGTTGAGGAAGAAATTACAAAAATAGCTGTTAGGACAATTGAAAAACTTAAGGAAATGAATTCCGAAATAGCACAAAAACTGAAACCAAGAATTCCAGAACCAAAGTGGGAAAATGTATTTAAGGGTATGACAATAAGTAGTGACGGTGGAATTCCTTTTAACAAAAGAGGTAGTGGAGTTCGAAGGTTAATACTATTAGGCTTTTTAAGAGCTGAAGCTGAAGAGAAAAAAGAAGAGAGAAATGTTCCAAATGTTATTTATGCTTTTGAAGAACCGGAAACTTCTCAACATCCAGATCATCAGAAAAAATTAGTAGAAGCTTTTTTAGCTCTATCAGGAAAGGATGACACTCAGGTAATTTTAACGACTCATAGTCCGAGAATTGCAAATTTACTTTCTGTAAAAAGTTTGAGATTTTTACATAAAGAAAATGAGAAAGTCATTATAGAAGAAGGTTCTGATAATGTCTTTGAAAAAGCGGCAGAAAGTTTGGGGGTTTTACCTTCGATTGATGCAGACAAATTTGATAGATTAAAGGCAATTGTCTGTGTAGAAGGTCCTACAGATGTGGAGTTTTTTAAAAGAGTTGGAAAAATAATTGACAAAGATTTGCAAGTTGACTTGAGTCTGTTTCAAAAATAGTAAGAGACTAATCCGAAATCAAAAAATAGATACAAAAATATAATAAAATACTTTTGAATTACCTTTGAATAACCTTTTCTAACAATAAACAAAAAAATTGCTACATACAAATTGTAGATTAAGAACTTTAATAAAGCCAATATT
>NZ_LNGA01000001.1:0-19579 GCF_018588215.1 Thermosipho sp. 1244 | reverse complement strand
AAAGGTTTCCCGGGTGACGATACCAAGGCGGGAACCACCCGGTTCCATCCCGAACCCGGCCGTTAAGCCGCCTTGGGCCGATGGTAGTAAGGGGTACGCCCCTTGCAAGAGTAGGTATCGCCCGGGTTTATTTTTTTTGCAGGCTTTCGCCTGCTTTTTTTTTATTGTATTGGTAATAAAAAAATCTTCCACTTTTTATTTAATACTTTCCAATGCTTTCCAAATTATTTTTGCTTAATTCCTTGAAATAGCAGTGTGGTTATAGTAAGATGAAATTTACTTTTTTCAATTTTCCATTCTTTTTGGAATGATTCCATTAGTTTATACGTTAATGGAAAAATTTTGATAAAAAAGTAATAGGTGAATTTTTTTATAGGAGGAGTTTGTTATGAAAAAGATTTTAGTGATGTTTATTTTGTTTTTTTCTGTTATGTTTTTGGGAAATTGGCAGGATAAAGTGTTGTATTTTGTAATGATTGATAGGTTTAATGATGGAAACGTTTCTAACAATGATCAAGGTATGAACGAGTATAATCCGTATAATGGTGCAAAGTACAGTGGAGGTGACTTGGAAGGAATATTACAAAAGATTGATTATATAAAAGGTATAGGAGTAGATGGAATTTGGATTACGCCTCCTGTAGCCAATCAATGGTGGGATCCCTGGGTACACTATGGAGGATATCATGGTTATTGGGCTCGTGATTTTACAAAAGTTGATGAACACTTTGGAAATTTAGAGATTTATAAAAAATTATCGAAAGAATTGCATAGGAATGGGATGGTGTTAATTCAGGATATTGTTGTGAATCATGTGGGAAATTATTTTAGATTTAAAAATGGAAAATTTGAAATTAATACTAAAAGTGTCCCAACAAATGCCCCAACGCAATATCCTTTTAATCTGAATAATTATGATATTTCTGATGTAAGAAAGAAGTCTATTTATCATTGGACACCTGATATAAATAATTTTGCAGATCCGAATCAAAGACTTAATTATCAACTTTCCGGACTTGATGATTTAAACACAGAGAATATTGAAGTACGAAAAGCTTTAAAAGAATCGTATAAATATTGGATTAAACAGGTTGGAGTTGATGGATTCAGGGTTGATACTGCTATGTATGTTCCAAAAGGTTTTTGGAAAGATTTCTTTTTGAGCAAAGATGGAATTTATTCGCAGAAGGATAATTTCATATCTTTTGGGGAAGTTTGGTTAACTTCAAAACCATTTGATGACTCTGCTGAAAAAGAAATCGAGACGTATTTTGAAGCAGGATTTAACGCAATGCTTGATTTTCCACTAAATGAAGAAATAAAGAGGGTTATAAAGGGAGGACAACCAACAAAATATCTTGCTTATAGAATAGAGCGTCGAAATAAAATGTTGGAAAAAGGATTGTTAGTTACATTCATTGATAATCACGATATGGAGCGATTTGCTAAAGGTACTACACCAATAGTCACAAAATTGGCACTTGCATTTTTGATGACATTACCTGGAATGCCAGTCATATACTATGGAACTGAGCAATATTTTGAAGAGACAAGAGCTTCAATGTTTGAAAAAGGTTGGGGTTCAAAAAATAAGAATCATTTTAATCCAGAAAGTGATATGTACAAATTCATTTCTCAAATTATAAGTTTTAGAAAGTCTTATACAGCAACAAGATATGGTAAAGTTAAAGTTCTTTCGTTTGAAGAAAGTGGTGCGGGGATTTTGGCATATTTGTTAAAAGATGACAAAGAAGAGCTTGTTGTTATATTAAACACATCAAATGATACAAAGATTACGAAAATAAAAACTAGTTTAAGCGAGGGGACGGTTTTAGTTCCAGTATTTAATTTAAATGGAAAAACAACGAAGCTTATTACGAAAAAAGATGGAGAGTTTGTTGTAACCATTCCGGGAAGGAGTATAACGGTATATAAGGTATCAGATGAAAAAAGAGTGATAAAAAAGAGTAATCTTTTTGTTGATACTAATTTAAAAGATGGGATGATTATAAAAGATAAGTTTACTATAAAGGGGAAAACAAATGCAAAGTATGTTTATATTTATATAGATAGAAAGTACGATAATAGAATAAAATTAAATGTGGAAAACAATCAGTTTACTTATGTTATAGATCCACTACGCTTTGATCCAGGAAAACATACTTTACTAATAAAAGCTCGAGGAAAATCAATAAAAAACGTAATTTATACGCAGGAAACAAATTTTCTTGTTGAACTTGAAGTGAAAGATTTGGCATTTTCTATAGATCCCAAAGGTGATGATAATGGTCCAAATGGCACTTATGTTTACCCAACTGATCCTACTTTTAAACGACAAATGGATATTCTTGCCGTAAAGGTACAGTCAATAGGGCAAACGTTGGTAATAAGTATAAAACCCAAAGAAATAACAAAAAGTTGGAATCCAATAAATGGATTTGATCACGTAACGTATCAAATATTTCTCGATGATCCAAGCAAAGTAGGAACTACATATTTGCCATTTCAAAATTATAAAATCAAAGATTGGGATTACGAAATATTCGTAACCGGGTGGTCTTCTGCGTTGTATTCTTCTAAAGGTGCAAATAAAAACAAATTTGGTATGCAAATAGGTTCACCAGAAGTAATTGTGGAAGATGGTTGGATAAAAATAATAGTAAAAGGTGATAATCTTGGAAATCCTGAAAGCTATTCTGGATGGAAGATATACTTGACAAGTTGGGACTATGACGGTATCTCATCAAGATTTAGACCTATTGCTACAGAAGCAAAGGCATATATATTTGGTGGAGGGGATGAAAACGCAGCGTATATAATGGATGATTTATGGATAGAAATCCGTAAATAAAACTTAATTATTCAATATGTTTTAGTGGGCTTCTTGTTCGTTAAGGAGCCCACTATTTTATTTTGTTTTAACTAGACTATTTGGTATAATAAAACAAAGAGTATTTCGTTTTGCGAACTAAATAATGGGGGAGGGGGTCTGATGGAATTTTTGACAGTTGGATTGCCAGAAGATATTTTAAAAGAGGAATATTCTGGTAATTTTGGGAAAGCTTTGGTCTTAATTGAGAAGAAGCTTAAATATGAACTTCCAGAGTTATTGCGATTGCGTTTACTGTACGAAAAAGAACGTATAAATAGATTGCTTATTGATTATCCATATACTATGAAAGAAGCAGTTAAGATTGCCAAAGATAAAATAGCAGGTTTTACCGATATAGAATTTGAAAAATTATTTTATGAAGGAATGTTGGATTATATATATGTCAATGGTGAATATCGTTTTGAAAGCAGATTTGCCGAAAATTTAGGTTTTTCCTACAAGCATTATAAAGATAGGATAGTTCAAGAAGATAGTGTTAAAAAATCTAAAAAATTACTAGATGAGCGATTAATAGCATTAATCAATGGTGATGTACCAAAAACATACAAAACACATGCGCGAATTACTTTATATCCTGATTATAGTAAAATTTTAGGAGAGACTATAAAAGTGTGGCTTCCTGTTCCCAAGAAGGAGTTCCAAATAAAAAACGTAAAAATAATAGATGTAAGTCATGAAAATTTCGTATTATCTCCTAAAGAGATTTTTCAAAATACTATATATTTTGAAGATGATGTTGCCAATAAAAATGATTTTTACGTCGAATTTGAATATGAAGTATGTGAATGGGTCAACAGAGTTGAGTTAGATGAGGTAGAGGAATATTTTCCAAAAAAATTAAAGCAATACACCCTTGAGAAACCACCACATATTTTGTTCACTCCCTATTTAAAATCACTTGCTTATCAAATAGTTGGTAAAGAATCAAATCCTTATTTAAAAGCAAAATTGATATATGATTGGATAACTACACATGTGAGTTATTCGTATGTTAAACCTTATGGAACATACGAAACAATTCCTCAGTTTGTTGCAACAAATTTGAAGGGAGATTGTGGTTTTCAAGCTTTATTGTTTATAACTATGTGTCGAATAGTGGGGATACCTACAAGATGGCAATCAGGTTGGTATATAAATAAGTATTTTGCGTCTCCACATGATTGGGCTTTGTTTTATGTACAACCATATGGTTGGTTACCAGCTGATCTTTCATTTGGTGGAGCTAGAAGAGAAGAAGACAAAAAACGGGAATTTTATTTTGGTAATCTTGACGGATTTAGAATGGTTGCAAACACCGAATTTATGGAACAATTTTATCCAAATAAAAATTTTTGGCGTTCTGATCCATATGATAATCAGGTTGGAGAAGTGGAAACTGAGATTGAAAATGTATATTATGATAAATTTAAATATTCAATAGAAGTATTTAATTTTGTGGAGGTGGAATAATGAGTAAGGTTGTTGATGTAAAGTTTGAATTGAAAACTTATAAATATTACAAACCATTTCACATTACCGGCAGTGTTTCAGATAGTTCAACCAACATAGAAGTAGTAGTTATAACGGATGTAGGTGTCAAAGGATATGGAGAAATATCTCCATCTTTTAGAGTGAATGGAGAAAAGGTGGAAGGTTTGTATAAACTTGAAGCGGCAATAAAAGAAAGTATTGTCAACATGGATGTAAAAGAATATAGAAGAATTTTTGATGTTCTTGATAAATTCTTTGCAACTCCGAGTGTAAAAGCAGGGGTGCAATATGCCGTTCTTGACGCATTTTCTGAAGAAATAAATACTCCTGTATATTATTTATTGGGGGGTATGAAACGTGAAATCGAAACGGATAAAACTGTAGGTATAGATACTATTGAAAATATGGTGAAAGAGGCCAAAGAAATTTTTAGTGAAGGTTTTAAAAATATAAAGATTAAAGTAGGTGAAGATTTACGTAAGGATATAGAAACAGTTGAAGAAATTGCCCGTAATACCAATGGGGCTAAATACATTGTGGATGCCAATATGGGATATACTCCAAAACAAGCTGTTGAGTTTGTAAGAGTTCTTTATAAAAAAGGTGTAGATATTTCTGTTTTTGAGCAACCCGTCGCGGCAAGTGATATAGATGGATTAAAGTATGTAAGATTTAATTCTCCATATCCAGTTGCAGCTGATGAGAGTGCCAAAAGTAAGTACGATGTTTACAGACTAATAAGGGAAGAAGCAGTTGATTTTGTAAATATAAAGCTAATGAAATCCGGATTATCAGATGCTTTGGCAATAGTTGAAATGGTTAAAACAGCAAATCTCAAGCTTATGATAGGTTGCATGGGCGAATCAAGTCTTGGGATAAACCAAAGTGTCAATTTTGCACTTGGTACAGGTGCATTTGTTTTTCACGATCTTGATTCCTATTTGATGCTTAAAGAGAATAAATTTCGAGGAAAATTTAAACAAAATGGTTTTAAAATCACTATATTGTAACTAAAGTTACAGACTGGAGGTTTGATTTATTATATAATGAAAAAGGAGGTGGATAATATGATCAACAAGTATTCTTATAGAAATAACAAACCTGTATTGGATAAAGAAGGAGTTATTGGAACGAGATTTTTTGAAAATAAAAAGATCCAGTTAGTCCATATAGATATTAAACCTTTTTGTGAATTAAAAGCGCATAAATCAGATGTAGATGCGTTACTTTATGTTTTGTCTGGAACAGTTGAAGTAGAAATAGGAAATGAGGTTTTAAAGTTAGAAAAAGATGAGTTGGTTGAATTTCCAAAAGATGTGTTTCATAGTGTAAAAAACATAGGAGAAAAAGAAGCAAAAGTTTTAGTTATGAAAATTCTTGGATAAAAAATGGTAATGTGCAAAAAAATTATTGTTTAGAAAAATTCAAGTTTCCCTCTAATCTATAAAGTTTTATCTTAGTATATAATTGTGTGGGAGGGGGATTTTATTTTATCTTCTGTCAAGAAGATTAATGTTAACTTTTCAAACTCTCCACATTTCCCTACTACTTCCAATCCTCTGGTATCACTACTTTTTCATGTCTTGTGTTGTACATTTTAGTTCTAAAGGAAAAGATATTTATCTTGACAAGAATCATTAAGATAAAGCAATTGGAGATTAGTACTCAGTGCTTCAAGGAGATTGAAAGTTTTAAAGCTGTAAAATCAAGTCAAATATTGGATAATATTATTCGAAACACAGCGGATACTCTTTCACTTATAGTATCTGGATATTTTGTTTTAATTGGAAAGTTAAGTTTTGGTGGATTTGTAACGATAATAAACACATTCTGGAGAGTGATTTTATCTTTTTGGAATTGTTCAAGCTATACCAGAATTTCACAGATACTTACAAATACTTGAAAGAATAAAAAATTTATTAAATACTGAGCAGAAAGAATATTTTGAGCAGGATAATAGAGTAATTTTAAAAGACGTGAAACTTTCTTATGATGAAAATAAAGTAATAGAAATAGATAATTTGGAAATAACCCCTAAGAGTAAGGTATTAATATTTGGAGAAAATGGGGCAGGAAAGACAACTCTTTTAAATATAATCTCTGGATATTTATCACTAGATAATTGGACATCCTAAAAATCCTATAAAATAACCATTCTTTCACGTGATTGGCATTCCTCTTCAATTTTTCAAATATATTCTAAGGTAACTCTAAGATAAATATAAGGATTTGTTAAGGAAAAGTATGTAGTATAGAAATTGTAGAAAACACATTAGGAGGTGGGATTATGTTTAAAAAGATCAGTGTAATTTTGTTAACTGTTTTAGTGTTGGCGGCAAGTGCATTTGCGGCAAGGCCATGGAGTAACTATATGCAGACAGCCCCAAGGAGTCAGGTAGAACCGCTTTATAGGAATTTGCCTGAAGGTGCAACGGTTTCTGAAATAAGTATATCAGGTATAGTAAAGGAAATTGAGGTAATACCAGGCGAAGGAATAAAAGTGGTTGTAGAGGCAGAAGGAAAAGAATATGAAGTACATACAGGACCAATTAGATTATACGAAGGATTAAAAGAGGGAATAAATATAGAAATTATTGGCAGAAAGGTAGAATTAGGAGATGATACATACATAGTAGTAGACAAAGCAGTAATAGAAGGAAAAGAAATAGTTATAAGAGAAAATGGTTTTCCAGCATTTGCAAAGAAAGGAGGAAAAGTAAATAGAGGAAATACTTATTTAGGAATGGAAAGAAGGAATTCAAGAGGAAGAAATATAAACAAATCAAGAAATAATGTAAGAACACATGTACGCGGTCGTAGAAAATGATAAATATTTAGTTGTGTAAAATACAAACAAGGCTCCAATAATATATTGGAGCCTTTTTTTGGAGTTTAATTAAAACGCATTAAACTAACATGTTAATTATTCGTTTATCAAATTATTTTCAGCTTCGTTTGTGATTTCATCTACCGATGCTTTTACCTCTTCTATAGCTGCTGACACTTCTTCTATAGAGGCACTTACGGTATTTAAGAGAGTTTTAATGTTATCGAACTCGGTTATTATTTTATTTGAAACATTTTGTGTAACATCTTTTATTAATTCTATTCCTTTGGCTTTTTCTTCTAATTCGTTGAAAAGGGAGAGTATTTTGTCTATGGATTCTTCTATGTCTTCAGATGATTCATGAGATTGATTTGAAAGTTTTCTAATTTCATCTGCAAGAACTGAAAAGGCCTTTCCGGCGGATCCCATACGTGCCGATTCTATTGCCGCGTTGAGAGCTAGTAAATTTGTTTGATTTGCTATAGCACTTATTGTTTGTGTTATTTCTTTTAGGTTTTTAATATTTTCAGAGACGTTTTTAATAGATGTGAGTACAATTTCAGATGTACTTTCTACATTTGTTTGGACGTCTTTTAATTTTTCTACCACGGCAATGCCGCGCTCAGATGCTTCTAAGACATTTTTTGAATCGTTTCCAAGTGCATCTACAGCATGAACCATTTCCGTGGTCGTTAATTTAATATTTTCAAGTGTTGTTTTAAAGTTTAATATCATTTCACTTATTCGGTTATTTTTTTCGTTAACTTCATTTATTAATTTTTCTTGTTGCCTTATTTTATATTGTACACAATCATCCCAAGACAACAAATTATTGTATACAGCTATAGCTCTATCTTTGCATGTATCATATCCACAGGCCCCACAATTGAGAGGATGTTCTAACATGCCGATTTTATCTAATATTTTGTTAATTTCATTGTCAGAAGGAATTTTGTAGGTTATAGGTGTAATTTCAAAATTTCTAAAATAGTCTCCTTTTGAGTAAATTTTCTTCAGTTGTTTTTCAGAAACAAGATTTTTGGCAATTTGTTTTCCTTTTATTTTGAATAATTTCTTAGTTACAATCCTTGATTTTGTATAATTTGCGACTATTTTCTTTTTTTCTGGAATACTTATATCCTTTCTCATGGTAGGTCCATCTATACATCCTTCACAATATAGTATATCAACTATTTTTGGAAGACTATCTTTCTTGCCTTTTTCTAATTTTTCTTTGTAATATTTTAGATAATCTATAACTCTGTCTTTTCCTTCGATTATTAAAATATCATTGTCAAGAATTGTATCTAGTTTTTTC
Source organism: Thermosipho sp. 1244 (assembly GCF_018588215.1). Taxonomy (NCBI): domain Bacteria; kingdom Thermotogati; phylum Thermotogota; class Thermotogae; order Thermotogales; family Fervidobacteriaceae; genus Thermosipho; species Thermosipho sp. 1244. The sequence continues at coordinate 11,071 of NZ_LNGA01000001.1, read as the reverse complement.
CTTAAATAATAACTAGCTGTTCTTGCAAGACCACCACTTATAGGATATGAAGTACCCACTAACGGTTGCATGCCATCGAATAATTCTTTATCCTGGGAGTTGATATTTATATTTTTTTCTTTGAAAATTTTTTCGAGTTCTTCAAATGTAAGTACAAGATCAACTATTCCTTTGATATTTTTATCTTCTATTTCAGTCTTTTTGGCTATACAAGGACCTATGAATACAACTTTTGATTTTGGGTTACTGTTTTTTAAGTATTTGCCTAGCGCTATCATTGGACTTACCGCCCTTGATAAATTATTTGAAAGAGAAGGTTCCCATTTTTTTATGAAGTTTACAATACTTGGACAAGGAGAAGTTATTATATGTTCTTTGTTTTTTAATTCATCTATTACTGCTAAAGTTGTAAGTTCAGCTCCCATTGCTACCTCATGGACTTCTTTAAATCCTATTTTTTTTAGAGCGGAAACTATTTGTAATGGATCAATATCGATAAAATGTGCAACGTACGCTGGTGCAATTATTGCAATTAGATATTCATTATCTTTTATCCATTTTTCCAAAACATCAGTTTCATCTAAAAAGATGCGAGCGTTTTCTGGACATGTTTCAACACAATCCCCACAAGAAAGACAAAGTTCCGAAACAACATTTACAGCATTATTTTCTACAATATTTGCATTTACCTTACATGTCCTTATACACGTCATACATTTTACACATTTTTCTTCTAATGTGTATACATATCGTTTATTCACTTTTTCACCTCCCAGGTTAAAATAAAATTAAATGCTTTTAACATTAAAGAATTATAACACATGGACTATAAATAGAGTATGTGAGAATTTTTAGAAATATCAACAAAGATATCCAAATTTAGAGATGAATAGTTATTACAATGTATAAAAATAATTTTTTGCGAATTTTCTTATGTTTTCTCATTTGACTTTGATAAGCATTTTTTGATAAAAATATGTTGAAAACGTTTTCGAAAACGTTTTCTGAAGGAGGTAAAGGATGAAAAAAACAGGGGTGTTTAATTCTGAAATAGCTAGAATAATAGCAAGTTTAGGGCACAAAGATATGATTGCAATTGTTGATATGGGGTTTCCTATTCCTCGTAATATTGAAAAGATAGACTTAGTTCTTGATTATGGAAAACCTACATTTGAAGAAGTTTTAGATGTTGTGTTAAAGGAATTGAAAGTGGAAAAAATAATAATCGCCAAAGAATCTTCTAAATCCCTCGAGGAGGTTTGTAGAAAAAAACTCTCTTTTGCACATATTGAAAAGGTTACACATGATGAATTGAAGAATATAAGTAGTAAAGTGGTAGCGGTTATAAGAACGGGCGATGTAACTCCTTATAACAACGCGATATTAGTTTCTGGGGTGATATTTTAAATGAAAAAAATATTAGAATTAAAAAATGTTATTAAGACATTTCCTGGAGTTGTTGCGTTAAATAATGTAAATTTTGGTCTTTATAAAGGAGAAGTTCACGCTTTATTGGGCGAAAATGGTGCGGGGAAGAGCACGCTAATTAAGATAATCAGTGGAGTTTATAAGCCTGATTCGGGTGATATTTTTCTTGATGGAAAGAAAACAAATTTTTCCAACCCTACTGAAGCTATCAAAAAGGGAATAGCTACTATCCACCAGGAATTGAATTTGTTTGAAGAGTTGAGTGTAGCAGAAAATGTATTTGTTGGTAGGGTTGATAAATTTGTTTTTTCTAAATCTAAAATGGTTAAGGTTGTAGATGAATTATTGAAAAAGCTAAAGTTTCCTATCAGAGCAAATGAAAAAGTGAAAAATTTGAATACTTCTGAAAAGCAACTAGTTTCTATAGCTAAAGCGTTATCATTAAATGCGAAAATAATAATAATGGATGAACCTACTGCAACAATTACGGACCATGAAACAAAAAGACTTTTTGAGATAATAAAAGATTTAAAAAGAAAAAACATATCGATTATTTTTATTTCACATAGGCTTGAAGAGGTTTTTGAAATAGCTGATAGAGTAACTGTTTTGAGAGATGGAAACTATATAAATTCAATAAGTATAAAGGAAGTGTCAAGAGAAGATTTAATTAAAATGATGGTAGGTAGGAATATAGAGGAAATGTATCCCAAATTTAATGTAATAACAGATAAGGAGCTATTTAGAATAGAAAAATTACAAGTCAAAGATTATGTAGAAAATGTTACTTTTAATGTAAATAAAGGAGAAATATTTGGGATTGCTGGTTTGGTTGGTTCAGGAAAACTTGAGATTGCTTTAGGAATATATGGATATTTACGCTCTAACTGGGATAAGTTGGTATTAGATGGGCGCACATATTTACCAGGAAAAGATATGCTTAAACATGGTATAGCACTTGTTCCAGAAGATAGGAAAAAAATGGGATTAGTTTTGGATATGGATGTGGTGAAGAATATAGTCTTACCAAATGTTGATGAGATATCTAAATTTGGAAAAATATCGTGGAAAAGGGCAAGGGATATGGTAGCTAGCGAAGTGAAGAAATATTCAATAAAAATTTCTTCTATTAAACAAAAGGTAAAAACACTATCAGGTGGAAATCAACAAAAGGTTGTTCTTTCAAAAGTTTTAAGAAAAAAGCCAAAGATTGTTTTTTTAGTTGAACCAACGAGGGGAATTGATGTTGGAGCAAAAGTAGAGGTTTATAACATTATAAACAAATTGGCTAATGATGGGGTAGGTGTAGTTTTTATTTCCTCTGAACTTCCTGAAATAGTAAGTTTATGTGATAGAGTATTGGTAATGCACAGAGGACGTTCAATGGGAATTTTGGAAAAGGGTGAAATTACTCAGGAAAGCATATTAAAATTGGCAACAGGAGTTGATATTAAATGAGGCAAAAAGTTTTTTTGAAAAAACTTAAAGAGTATCCGGCAATCGTAGGTTTTTTTGGAATAGTGATATTATTCTCGTTATTAAGTGACAGATTTTTGACGTTTTCTAATTTTATTAATGTATTTAGACAAGTTTCTATCCAAGCAATTATTGCGTTTGGTATGACTTTAGTAATCATATCAGGTGGTATTGATTTGTCTGTGGGATCTGTTTTGGCATTTTCTGCCGTTGTAATGGCTTCGGTAGTGAAAAATGGTTCGGTATTTTTGGGAATTTTGGTTGCGTTATTTGTTGGAGCTTTGCTGGGAGCTATAAATGGGTTCATTATTGCCAAAGGGAAGATTCAACCATTTATTGTTACATTGGCTACCATGGCTATTGCAAGATCATTAACGCTAGTTTATTCTCAGGGAATGCCTATAACAGGTTTTCCGCGGGTTTTTAGAATAATAGGAAGGGGAGATGTTTTAGAAATTCCTGTCCCAATAATTATAATGTTTGCAGTGTTTGGGATTATTTATTATATATCAAAATATACAAAATTGGGACTTTACACGTATGCGATTGGTGGAAATGAAACCGCTGCAAAATTAAGTGGTGTAAAGGTAGATAAGTATAAAATTATCATATATACGATTAGTGGAGTTTTGGCGGCGGTAAGTGCCATTATTTTGACTTCAAGATTAAACAGTGCGCAGCCAACGTTTGGAACGGGATATGAATTAGATGCGATAGCAGCTGTTGTACTTGGTGGGGCTAGTTTAGCTGGAGGGAAAGGAACGATTGTAGGTACATTATTCGGGGCATTAATTATGGGAATTCTTAATAATGGTTTGAATTTGCTTAACGTCTCTCCGTTTTATCAACAAGGAGTAAAAGGAGTTGTTATTCTCATTGCTGTGTTGCTTGAGAGAGAAAATTGAGGAGGTGTAAGTATGAAAAGGATATTTTTGGTAATGTTTATTTTGGTGATTTTTGTGGCAACTGTGTTTAGTTATAAGATAGGGTTATCGTTGTCAACACTTAACAATCCGTTTTTTGTAGCTCTTAGAGATGGGGCGATTGATAAGGCAAAAGAATTGGGAATAGAGCTAATAATAGTAGATGCACAGGATCGACCTTCTAAACAGCTTAATGATATTGAAGATTTAGTCCAGCAAAGGGTTGATTTAATAATTATCAATCCTACAGATAGTGATGCAATTGTTGCCGCTGTTGAGGAAGCTAATGATGCAAAAATCCCCGTAATAACTGTTGACAGGGGCTCAAATGGAGGAAAAGTAGTGGTACATATTGCTTCTGATAACGTCTTTGGTGGAGCAATGGCTGCAAAATTTATTGCAGAGAAATTAAATGGGAAAGGAAAAGTAGTGGAATTGGTTGGTATACCTGGAACCTCTGCAGCAAGAGATAGAGGATTAGGATTTGAAACAGAATTGAAAAAATATCCAGGTCTTGTTCTTGTGGCAAAACAAACGGCCAATTTTAATAGAGCAGAAGGGTTAACGGTTATGGAAAATTTACTTGAAGCATATCCTGATATTGATGCCGTTTTTGCACAAAATGATGAAATGGCACTTGGAGCAATTGAAGCAATAAAAGCAGCCGGAAAACTTGATGATATAATTGTTGTAGGTTTTGATGCCATACCAGATGCAATTGAAGCTGTAAAAAAAGGTGAAATGGCTGCAACTATAGCACAACAACCGTATTTAATGGGACAATTGGCTATTCAAAAGGCTTTTAAATTTTTAGAAACACAAACTGTTTATATACCTGTTGAATTAAAACTTGTAACTGAATAATTACTTAGGGGGGTATCCCCCTAAGTATATATTGGAGGGGATCATGCAAAGGCCGGGTATTAAAGAAGTAGCTAAAAAAGCTGGAGTTTCAATTTCTACAGTTTCTAGAGTTTTAAATAATTCTGCTCCAGTTTCAGAAGAATTGAAAAAGAGGGTAAAAAAAGCAATAGAAGAGTTGGGATATTATCCAAGCAATATAGCTAAGGGATTAAGAAAAGGACGAACAGGTACAATAGGGTTTATTTTACCTGACATTACAAATCCATTTTTTGCAAACATTGTTAGAGGTGCCGAAGATTACTTGAGGAAAAAGGGATATAATTTAATTTTGTGTAATTCCGACCAAGATAGAAAACAGGAAACAGAACTTTTAAAAATATTAATTTCCAAACATATTGATGGGTTACTTTTTACAGGTACTGGGTCTTCCAATCCGCTGTTAGTGGAAAAAATAAGAAAAGGTTTGAAAGTGGTTTTTTTGGATAGGATCTTTGAAGAGATTAATTCGTCTTATGTTATTGTTGATAATAAAATAGGAATGAATTTGCTATTAGATTATTTGATAGATGTTGGACACAGGAGTTTTATTTTTATTAACGGAAATAAAGAGACCTTTAGTGCAAAAATAAGGTATGAGGCATTTACTGAAAGGGCAAGAACTGAAAAGTTGGAATTCAAACACTATTTTACAGAATTTTCTTATGAAGCAGGGTATAAAAAGGCTAAAAGGTTGAAGGGGTTACCAGATGCAATATTGTGTGGAAATGATTTGATTGCCTACGGTGTTATAGATGCTCTTGAGGAAAAGGGATATAAAGTACCTGAAGATGTTAGTGTAACAGGTTTTGATGATATTCCTTTTTCAAAACACTTTAAACCACCGCTAACCACTGTCTATCAACCAATGTATGAAATGGGTAGAAAATCGGCAAAGCTATTATTGGAAATAATCGAAGAAAAAAAAGTATCTAATAAAGGTATAGTTTTGTTACCAAAGCTTGTGATAAGAGAATCTACTAAGGAGATGAGAAAATGATAGCGGTTGTGGGTAGTTCTAATATGGATATAGTATTATCTACTGAGCGATTTACAAGACCTGGTGAAACCCAAAAAGCAAAAAAATTAGAATTTTTTCCAGGTGGAAAAGGTTCAAATCAAGCTGTTACAATTGCAAAATTGTCAGATGAAGAGGTGTATTTTTTGACTTGTATAGGAAATGATTCATATGGCGAGCTTTTAAAAAAACGATACGATGAACTAAATATCTCAGGTTATACCGTTGTAGATGAAAATAATGGCCTTGCTTTTATTGAAGTTACGCAAGAAGGCGAAAATAGAATAATTATATATCAAGGAGCAAATAAATATTTAACAAAAGATATAGTGGATGATCATATACAAAATTTAATAAAAGCTGATATAGTGCTTCTTCAAAATGAAATACCATTTGATACAACATTGTACGTGGCAAGTTTGCTAAAAAAAGAAGGGAAAATAATAATTTTTGATCCTGCACCTGTTGAAGGTGTAACTAAGGAAATATTAAAGTATGTTGATTATTTGACTCCAAACGAAGAAGAAATTAAGTTACTAAGTATCAATTTTTTTGGTGATTTTATTTCACCGGAGGATAGTTATCAGAAATTAAAAAAATTAGGATTGAAAAAACTTGTAGTTAAGTTAGGAGATAAAGGGGTTAAATATTTTGATGAAACACAAATAATTGAGCAACAATCATTTAAGGTGAAAGCAATTGATACAACTGCAGCAGGTGATGTGTTTAATGGGGCTTTTGCAGTAGCCTTATGTGAAGGAAAAGACATAAAAGATGCGCTTAAATTTGCATCTTTAGCAGCGGCTGTATCTGTAACAAAAAAAGGAGCACAAAGTTCTATACCAACAAGGCAAGAAGTTGAGGAGTTTTTTTAATAAAGATATTAAGCTGTTAAATATATTTATATGTAGAAAAAGCACATGACTTCGGATATTTACCGAAGTCATTTTTTTGTTTGACAACGTGTAATTATACAGAAAAATTAGCTATTTTTAAAAGAACATTTATAGATTACTAAGGTTTTAGTTATTATAATCATTAGTTTAGTATTTTTGAAGATTATTTGGCAAATTCAAACCAAACATCCGAATTTCTGCAAAATATATTTATGTAGTATGGCGTAATGAAGGCATATTAATGATAGACATAAGTGATCCAGCTAATCCAACTTTAGTAGCAGATATAGTATTGTTTAGTGGTTCATATCTATGTAAGAAAGAAAAAGAATGTAAATAAAAAATCTTGTGGTGTTATGAAAAAGGGTAATTTTTTTATAATTATTCCAGTCTGAATTTCTTAAAGAGTAGGTATGATACTGAGGAACCTATAGCAGCTGGTATAAGGGCTTTATATCCAAAGAGCTCTAAAGGGAAAATGACAGCAGCTATTGGAAGATTTAGCATAGAAGAAAGAAGAGCAGATAAACCAACTATAGAAAAAATGGAGCTATTAAAGCCAAAATTTCCTACTACAACTCCTAAGTTCATTCCAACTATTGTTAGCGGAGTAAAATATCCACAACTTCCCAAGCTTTCTATAGTAAATACTGTAGCAAGTATTTTTCCTATTATAAGTTTTTCAACATTTTTACCTCCAAAAAAGACTTTTAAGCCAAGGATTGTACTTCCGAAAATTATACCTGTTAGACTAACCAATAAACCAGAAGTAAGAGTTTTTTTAACGGAATCTAAACGGTTTATATAGTTTCTAAAATAAAATTTAAGAATATATGCAAGCATACCTATGCCACCAAAAAGCATAGCAAAAATTATTGAAAAGATTATATCAATTGTTGTTACATTTTCAATATTTAATTTTGAAAACTTTTCTATGAATATCGGTGTAAAGCCAAGTATTCTTACATGAAAAATACTTATCATGGAAGACAGTAAAGCGGGCATTAAATCTTCGTAGCTAACAGTGTCTTTTTCAAAGTATTCTACAGATAGGAATGCTGCAGAAAGAGGGGTTCCAAGGTAATAGGTTAACATACCCGAGGCAAACGATATAGTAAATATTCTGCCAAACTTCTTTGAGAAAATTTCCGATAAACCTTTCCCAATAAATAATATCGGGGAAACTAAACCTCCACTACCTCCAAATCCTAATGTAATCATTGTTGAGATGTATTTTAAGATTAAATCTTTTAGAGTAATATGTATTTTTTTGTTTTTGTAAGAATTCACACCGGTTCCAAGAATAAGTTTAGAGTGTTTTTCCAAAAGACCAACTATCCAGAATGCTATAACTGGCGCAAAAACAATATAATTTCCCCATAGGATATTTATTAACTCAATAACATTAACAAGTGTTTTTGCTAAAAATGGAGAAATAAATCCAGAAATTACACCGGCTATCAAAACCCATACAAGTTCTTTCATGTTGTTATTATAACACGAAACAAGATAAAGGGGTGAGTATGTTTGTCATTTTGAACGCGAGGAGAAAATCATCCAAAGGAAGCAGGTGGGCAAAGGAATGTCATCCTCTTTTGTCATTCCGAACCCGTAAGGGTGAGGAATCTAAGATTGCTCGTATGCGTTCAGGATGAGAAAGGTATAAGATCCCTCGACTACGCTCGGGATGACATCCTCTTCGCTTGCTTGTTCCTTAGAATGACAAAAAAGAATATTCCCCCATAGATGACAAAAAAGTGAGAAGATTTTATATTTTTTGAACAGATTCAGTGTCGGCAAGATTAACAAAATAAGGTATTATTTGAAAGATAAGATTTATAGATTGGAATTTTGTTAGGAGTTTATTAAAGAATATACTATATAATATCCATGATATGGAAAGAACAATAACAACTAAATATTAACCACATGTAAGGGAGGAGATAGTATTAATAGTATTATAAGCAGAATTATACACGGAGTTATGAGGATAAAAGATTGTGCTTATACAACTGATGAGTTATTAAATTTTGTATACAAACTAATTGATATTGGAGTTACCACATTTGACCTTGCAGATATATATGGTGATTATGAAGCACAGGAGATTTTTGGAAAAATTTTGGAGAAAGACCGCTTTTTAAGAAATAAAATACAACTTATTTCAAAAGCAGGTATTGTGCTGCTTTCTGAAAAGCATCCCGATGTTTATGTAAAGCACTATGACACCTCAAAAAAGCACATTATATCTTCTGTGGAAAAGACGTTGAAGGATTTGCATACGAATTATTTGGATGTACTCCTTATACATCGTCCAGATCCTTTGATGGATCCAGACGAAATAAATGAAGCATTTGAGTTACTAAAAGAAAAGGGAATGGTGTTAAATTTTGGGGTGTCAAATTTTAGTGTGCATCATATGGCGTTATTTAGACGAACAGTAAAGCAGCCAATTATGTTTAATCAAATTGAGATTTCTCCACTTCATGTAGATAGCCTTTTTGATGGGACGCTTGATTTTTGTATGGAAAATAACATTATTCCTATGGCATGGTCACCTGTTGCAGGTGGAAGGGTATTCAAAGAGAAAGAAGTTTTAAAAGTATTGGAAAATGTTGCAAAAAATCATAATACAACAATTGAACATGTGATATACGCATGGTTGTATATGCATCCCTCAAAAATTCATCCTGTAGTTGGAAGCGGAAAATTTGAAAGAATAAAAGCCGCTGTGGAAGCTTTGAAATTAAAGCTTGAAAGACAAGAATGGTTCTATATTTTAAAAGTTTCGAGGGGATTTGATGTTCCTTAAAATGGCAGTGTTAGCAAGATTGGCGAGATTTGTTGGAAAGAGTTGGAATTTTTTTGTCATTCTGAGCGATATGTGCGAAGAATCTTGAATGACATCCTCTCTTCCTGTCATTCTAAGGCGCGAAGCACCGAAGAATCTTATCTTTTTACCAACCTCTCCAACACTATCTAACACTATCCAACCTTTCTAACACTCGCTGATTAAGATCCTTCGTTACTACGTTCCTCAGGATGACATTCCTTTCGCTTACGCTCAGGATGACATCCCCCTCGACCGTGTACGGGATAAGATTCCTTTTTTGTCATTTTGAATGACAAAAAAGATGTGATGATGTTATATATTTTTTAGTTTAAAAAAGGCTCTCTGAAGTTGCACTAAACCCCAAACCCAAAAATGAAACAATAAAAAAAAGCACCCCCGAAGTGGTAAAATAAAACCAACGAGGGGATGTTTTTCTTTGGCAAAGAAAGGGCAGAAATTTAAGAAGTATTCTCCTAAATTAAAAGAAGAAGTTATTAGACTTTACTTTGAAGAGCAACTTCCGAAACGAACCATTGCTTCTCTTTTGGGTATTGATCAAAGCAGAGTTCGTTTGTGGATTAACAACTATTCGAGTTTGGATATGGACTTTCATATACAACTTTTGAATATTCAAATCTTAATTTAGAAAAAGATAAAGAGATAATAAAAGTCGAATTTGATGTAAAAAATGTGGGAAAAATATCCGGGAAGGAAATAGCACAAATATATGTAAAAGCACCAAAAGGAAAGATTGATAAACCATTTCAAGAATTAAAAGGATTTCACAAAACAAAGCTATTACAACCTGTTGAATTAGAGCATGTCAACATCTCAATACCAATAAATAATTTGGTGAGTTTTTGTAATGCAGGATGGGTTGTTGAAAAAGGTGAGTATGTAATAAGAATTGGTGCATCTTCCAGGGATATACGCCTTGAAGGAAGAGTTAAAATATAAGTTTTAGTATAATTTTTACAACATGGTTCCTGTACTCAAAGTGAACCATGTTGTTTGATTTTTATTTCTTCCATTTATGTGTTTTGAACTATTTTTTATCGCCCTTACTTCCTTGTACAAAATAAAGCATTTGTTTGCAAATATCATTTCTTTAATTTTTAAGATTTTCATGAGATGTCGCAAGACTCCTGAGGAAGTGGTGTTGTTTACTTTGTTGTTTCTTTTAGTATTCATGTTGTTTACTAGTTGTGTATTTGGATGTTACAATTATACTGTAAAATAATAATCGCTATGCAATAGAAAGGGTCTTGAAAAAGGGAACAAAGTAGAGGTTGCAGTCAGGGATGCACAAGTCGTAGCTGTAATAACCCTGAAATAAAATTAACTTATCTGTAACTTGACTAAAAAAAACAAACGTGGTAAATTAGATACCGTGCCACGAATGGTTGGATGTAAAAACGGGTCATTGAAATGTGGATAGCAGTCCTTTGAGAAGTAAGAAATCAGGACAAGCTCTAGATAGACATGGAGGGTTTGATCCTGGCTCAGGGTGAACGCTGGCGGCGTGCCTTACACATGCAAGTCGAGCGAAGCTGCTAACTGGAGTCCTTTGGGATGAAGGTTAGTAGACTGAGCGGCG